>JBDTNA010000019.1:0-17649 GCA_039933985.1 Gemmatimonadales bacterium
ACCACCATTCTCGGATCCAAAGACCGATGTCCTGCCATTGGACGAGGGGGCAGACTGGGTGAAAGCTAGTCCACCCTTACAGGCTGAACAACGTCGATCGACGTCCCGGTCGTCGTCACACGCTCGCGGTGTTCCTCCGGAACCTTTGCGTAATTGGGCGGCGAGTCGAGCACGCCGAACAAAGTCGATCCGGACCCCGTCATCTGGGCGAAGATCGCGCGCGAGCTTCTCAACCTGTCGAGGTACGAGGCGATCTCGGGATACCGCGCAATGATCGGCGATTCGAAGTCGTTCCGCGCCAAGCGCGCTATCGAAGCCCAAGTGGAAAGAGATAGCGGATCGATCATGGTCGCTTCCGGGCCACGGGCGCTCGCCGCTCCCCCATCCTTCATCATCGCATTGCTCTCACCCTGCCGCGCACGATCCTCATCGAGCCACGCATAGGCATCTTTCGTCGACACGCTGAACGGCGGCGTCATGAGGAGAATGTCGTAGCGGGGAAGCGGAGCGAGCGAGAGCATTCGCTCACCATGCCCCCACGCGAGTGCCATCACCGAGCTCGATGCGAGAAACGGCACGTCCGATCCAAGCGTCGCGGCGATCGTGAGCATTCCCGGCGCTCCCACTGGGTTCGGTGACACGGAGTTCAACGCGCGCAGCACAGCCGCGGCGTCCGCGCTTCCGCCGCCCAGTCCGGCGCCGACGGGAATCTTCTTGGTGAGCTCGATCTTGAATCCGCGGGGCCATCCCGTGTGACGCGCGTATGCGTCGGCCGCGCGATAGGCGAGGTTCGATTCCGCATCGCCTGTATCTGCTCCCTCGACGTCGATCGATCGCTCACCGTTCGTCACGGTGACAGTCACATCGTCGGAGAGATCGATGCGGTGGAAGATCGTTTCGAGCGAGTGATATCCGGATTCTTCCCGGGCAAGGACTCGGAGGTGGAGATTGAGCTTCGCCTGTGCGGCGACTCGAACGACGGCGCCGCTCACGCCGTCTCTTCTCGCGCGCTGTCGATCTCCTTCATGTGAATTCCGAGCTGCGTGAAGTACCACACTCCGATCACGGTTATCGGGATGAAGCTCAGGATGTGGTAGCCGATCGCCCAGCTCGTCGCCTGATCAGCAGCAACTCCGTAGATCGCCAGGCCGACAGTCGCGAGCTTTTCGAAAACGCCGAAGAATCCTGGAGCCGACGGAAGTGCAACGCCGATCGCAATCAGCGTCTGAAGGAATAGCGCCGACGAGAACGGCAGCTCGATGCCGACAGCCTTGAATCCGAGCCAGAATGCGAACGCGTTCAGCAGCCAGTGCGCCAAGGTCCACGCAAGAACAGCCAGAAAGCGGCGGGGACTGCGAAGTACGCTCAGCCCCTCGCTGAACCTGATGAGGATCGACTTTCCACGCTCTTCGATTGACGGTGAAACTCGTCGCGCGAATAGCTCGAACAGCCGAACAATCTTCGCCGGAAAAAACGCCAGAGCGTAAAGAGCTGCGAGAAGCACAACGACGAATGCGACTGATCCCTGCGCAATGTGGCCGAGTGTCTGGCCGGCGATGCGCGCCTCATGTGGAAATGCCGGATCGACGAAGGCGACGACGGCGAGCAGCAACAACACCAGCATGTCGAATAACCGATCGACGGCGAGCGATGCAATCGACGTTGCGAACGGAACTCCTGTCTGCTTCGTCAGTGCATACGCCCGAGCGATCTCACCGGCGCGTGCCGGAAGAACGTTGTTCGCCATCATTCCGATCGCCGTCGATCGCCACAGAGCTCCGAGTGGCTGATTCGGCGCGACGGGCTGAAGAATCGTCCGCCACCTGATCGCTCGAAGCGGAAAGATCAGCGTTGCGCACGTCGCGGACGCGAGGAAGAGTGGAATGCTCGCCTGCGACAGCTCTCGCCACACAACTGCGATCGAAACGTCGCGCAGCACCCAGACAAGAAGCACCGCGCTGAGTGCGATGCCGATGACACTTCGCCAGCTTGCCTTCAATTGCTATTCCGTTGCGGCGAGACCGACGAGATCCAGGAGCTCTTCGATTTTTTCGCGCGTGGGTGGACGCTTCGCCTCGACGATCTCGTTGCGAATCTCGACCGCGCGATCGAGCGCGGCGCGGCCGTGATAGAGAAGGGAATAGATCGGCACCGGCACTGCCTGCGGAACCGGAGTTCGGCGGCGCGTTTCGCCCGACACTGCGCCGAGCTGCGCGATGCTCGTGTTCAACAGCGCGCGAAGCTCCTGTCCTTTTGCCGGCGTGAGCTTCGATTCACGTCCTTTCGACGGGAATCCGGCGCGCACGACGTGCGGACCCGCATCGTCGAAAAACAATGCGGAGATAGGAACGGTGTCGTCGGTAGGCGTCATCGATTCAAATCTCGGCTTCGAGGCGTGCTGAGTCCATTGCCTTCCTGATTTCGTGAACCGCTTCGACAAGCCCGACGAACACTGCGCGGCTCACGATCGAGTGTCCGATGTTGAGCTCTTCGATCTCCGGAATTGCGGCGACGGGACCAACGTTGTGAACCGTGAGCCCATGACCGGCATGAACTGCGAGTCCAGAATCGGCGGCCGCCTTTGCCGCAATCTGCAGAGCGCGGAGAGTCGACGGATCGTCGGGGCGATTGGCGTATTCTCCGGTGTGCAGCTCGATTGCATCAGCGCCGATATCGCTCGAGACTTCAACGGAGCGCACATCGGGGTCGATGAAATGGCTCACCCGAATCCCGGCATCCTGAAGCCGCCGGGTTGCCGCTTCAACGCGGGCGCGGCCGCCTTCGACATCGAGTCCGCCTTCCGTTGTTATCTCCGTTCTTTTTTCCGGAACCAGGGTCACCTGCGGCGGGCAGAGACGGAGCGCGATTCCGATCATCTCGTCTTCGCAGGCTGCCTCGAGATTGAAGTATGTCGTCACTGACGTTGCGAGCTGCTCGACATCCGCGTCCTGTACGTGCCTGCGGTCTTCACGCAGATGCGCCGTAATTCCGTCGGCGCCTGCCAATTCACACATCGCCGCCGCTTCCACCGGACTCGGCTCAATTCCGCCTCGCGCCTGCCTCAGGGTGGCGACGTGATCTATGTTCACATATAGCCGTAATTTTCTTGCCGCCATTCTTACCGCCCGTTAGGTTCGCACCAACTTCCGTGGAGTACCGTGTGAAGAGATCCCTGATCGCGCTTGTTTTTGTTACCGCCTGCTCGCATCCTGCGACGACTACGACCACCACGACGGCACCGATAGGCGCCCCCGGTGCCGGTACCGCGCCCGCAACTTCGACGCCGCCCCGCACCATCGATCAGGCTCCCGGCGCAGCAACTCCGCGGCTCGCGGTCGAGAATTTTCTGAATGCCGTTCACGCGCAGGATATTCAGGCGATGTCGGGCATCTTCGGCACGAACCGGGGCCCGTCGCGTGACAACATGAATCGCGAAGAGCTCGAGAAGCGGCTGATCATCCTTCAGTGCTACTTCAATCACGACAAATTTCGCATTGTCAGCGAATCACCGGGAGAAGGCGGACACCGCATCGTCGCGACGGAGCTGACGCGCGGAACAAACAACCGCACGCCGCGCTTCTACGTGATCCCCGGACCGGCAAATCGCTACTACGTAGACAACATGGAGATTGCCGCAGTCCGCGATTTCTGTCGGGGCGAAGGTCGCTAGCCGCTAGCTAATGCTCGGAGAGCTCGACGAGAATTCCACCCGTCGAGCTCGGATGTATGAACGCGATCCGCTTTCCTTCCGCGCCAATGCGCGGCTCGGCGTCGATCAGCCTGATCCCCGCGGTTTTGCATCTCTCCAGCGTTCCATCGAGATCGTCCACTGAAAAGCAGACGTGATGGATGCCCGCTCCGCGCCGGTGGAGAAACCGGCCGATCGGACTTTCGGTGTCGTCAGCTTCCATGAGCTCTATCAGCGCCTCGCCGGCCTCCAGCGCGACTATCCGCGCTCCGTCTGAATCGGATATCTCGGCAGTGGGCATCCCGAGGATGTCGCGGTAGAATGGCAGCTCTGCCTGAATCGACGGCAAGGCAATGCCGATGTGTGAGATTCGGGTTCCCTTTGGGGTTCTCTGTTGCATTAGATTTCAAGTCGAGGGGAGTCAAACTTAATCCAGCGAGCCGGCCGGGGTATCTCGGCCAAGAGGGGCGATTTAATGTCTAATGCGGTCGATGTAACGGACAGCGATTTCGAGTTGGAAATCGAGAAGCACGAGGGACTTGCAGTGGTCGATTTCTGGGCCACGTGGTGCGGGCCCTGCCGATTGATCGCGCCGGTTCTCGACCAGCTGTCGGTGGAATACGCCGGCAAGGCGAAGGTCGCGAAGCTCGACGTGGACACGAACATCCGCACCCCTGCGCGATTCCAGGTACGCTCTATTCCGGCGATCCTGTTCTTCAAGGACGGGAAGCTGGTGGATCAGGTGATCGGAGCGGTTCCCAAGGCGCATCTCGAAGGGAAGTTCAAGCAGCACGCCGCCGCGTAACGGCGGGGGCGCCTACGCAAACACGGAGAACCGGGACATGACTGAGCCCGGCGCGACGGCGGCACTCTACATAGTCTCGACCCCCATCGGCAACATGGGCGACATGTCATTTCGCGCGGTCGAGATACTCTCTTCGGCCGCGCTTGTCGTTGCGGAGGACACGCGTCACTCGCGGAGATTGCTCGATCATTATCAGATCGCCACGCGATGCTCCGCTTATCATGAGCACAACGAGGCGAGGGAAGCACCGCGACTTGTGAAGCGGCTGGAGACCGGTGAGTCTATCGCACTGATCACCGATGCAGGCACTCCGCTTCTTTCAGATCCCGGCGCACGTCTTGTTTCGGCGGCGATTCAAGCGGGGATTTCGGTCATTCCGATTCCCGGCGCGTCTGCATTGCTCGCTGCGCTGGTTGGATCCGGATTGGCTGGCGAACAGTTCACGTTCCTTGGATTTCTTCCGCGCAAGGGAAAGGAACGGCTTCGCGCGCTGACCGAGATCATGCGGATGACACACACGGCGATCATCTACGAGTCTCCGCTACGTGTTGGTGCCACGCTCAAGGAGCTCTCAGAATCCGGCGCGGGCGCGCGAACGGCGGTTGTTGCACGCGAGCTCACGAAGAAATTCGAGGAGTTTGCGAGGGGCAGCGTCGCGGAGCTCGCAGCGCGCTTCAAGGAAACTCCCGCGCGCGGCGAAGTGGTGATCCTCATCGGTCCTGCGTTACCGGAAGTGCTGAGTGAAGAAAGCCTGCGCGGTGCGGCGATGGCGATGCGCGCGTCGGGATTGAGTGCGAGAGAATGTGTAGAGCAGCTCATCAGCCAGCACGGCGCTCCGCGCAATCTCGCCTACCGGCTGGCTCACGAAGAGTGATCGCGTTTCCGGGCGTCACGGCTGAGCCCACGCATCTCGATCCCGAAGCGATCGCCGACGATCTCGGTCCATCGGGCCCGATCGCAGTCGCGATGCGGCAGTACGAGGATCGTCCTGCGCAGCGCGACATGGCGCGAACGATTGCGACTCTCTACAACGACGAAGGCGTCGGTCTGATCGAAGCTGGAACCGGAGTTGGAAAATCGCTCGGATACCTTCTGCCGGCGCTTCGCTGGGCAGCGCTTCGAAAAGAGAGAACAGTCGTCTCGACGAACACGATCAATCTTCAGGAACAGCTCGTCAGAAAAGATCTGCCGTTTCTCGCCGAAGCGCTGGAGGGCGAACAGCCTGTTCGTTTCGCGCTTCTCAAGGGCTGGCGAAACTATCTCTGTCTTCTCCGACTCGAGCAGGCGAAGCTGATCGGACCGACACTTCTCGACGATCCATCGAGCGGTATCGATTTCATTGCGAAGTGGGCCAGGACGACGCACGACGGCTCGATGAGCGACATGCCGTATCCGCCGAATCCCGAAGTGTGGGATGAAGTTGCGGCCGAGCCGGATTTATGCACCCGCAACGCGTGTCCACACTACGAAAAGTGCTTCCTTTTCAGCGCGCGAAAGCAGGCGATGCAGGCTGATGTCGTCGTTGTGAATCACCATCTGTTGATGTCAGATGTTGCCGTGCGTCGCGCGGTCGGCAACTGGCAGGATGCGGCGGTGATTCCTGCGTACAACCGGTTGATCATAGACGAGGGTCATCACCTCGAGGATGCTGCTGCCGCTCACCTCGGCGCATCGGCAACCAGGCGCGGAATGCAGCGTTTGCTGTCGCGACTGGCACGCACGGGATCAGCGAAGCGTTCTGGGAGGGGATTGCTCGCTGCCCTCGAAGAGCGACTAAGAGCCCGGCGTGGCGACATGTTCAGTACCGCGAGTCTCGACCTTCTCGATCGCCGCATTCTTCCAGCCGTCGAAGCAGTGCGCGAGAAAGGTGCGGTTGTGTTCGACTTGCTCGACGTGTTTCTGCGTGAAGGCGGACAGCAGGTGATACGTCTCACCGACGATTTCGCAACGCATCAAATCTGGCGATCAGGCCTCGGCGCCGCGCTGTCCGATTTCATTACGCAAGCTGCGGTGCTTACCGACTCTATCGGAATGATTCGCGAGCGATTGGAAGCCGAGGCCGAGCGCGACGAGCCGACTGCCGCGTTGGTGAGTGAGCTTCGCGGTGCGGGGATGCGCCTGGAGGGACTCGCCGCCGCGGTTCATGGCGCGCTCGAGCCGGGTTCGGACGCGCACAAGCGGATTCGATGGGTAGAGTCGCGTGGACGCGAAGGCAACGTGGCGGTTACGTGGGTGCCTCTCGATCTTGCGCCGATTTTACGCGATCACCTTTTCACGAAAGTGAAAACTGCGGTGATCACGAGCGCGACTCTGTCTACCGACTCGCGCTTCGAGTTTCTGAGTAGCCGGCTTGGAGTGGATCAGCTGCCGATTCCCCCGATCACGGAATCGTTTCCCTCTCCGTTCGACTTCAGGCGACAAGCGATTCTGGCAATTCCGACGGACACCCCAGCGCCGAATGCAGACCCCGCCGGGCACTTCAGAGCGGTGATCCGAATGATTCACGATTTCACCGCGGCTTCTGACGGTGGGATCTTCGTGCTCTTCACGAGTCATCGTGACGTTCGACAGGCCGCGGTCGAGCTACGCTCGGCGGGAATGCAGATAGATCGGCCGCTTCTCGTGCACGGTGAAGAGTCGCGCGATTTGTTGCTCGCTCAATTCCGCGAATCGGGGCGAGCGGTGTTGCTCGGGACCTCTTCGTATTGGGAAGGAGTGGACGTCGCCGGTCACGCGCTTCGCGGACTCCTCATCGCGAAGCTGCCGTTTCGCGTGCCGACTGAGCCGGTCACTGCCGCTCACTGCGAGGCGATCGCGGAACGCGGAGGCGACCCGTTCGGCGAATACATGGTTCCTCATGCGGCTTTGCGCTTGAAACAGGGATTCGGACGACTTATTCGCTCGGGCACGGACCGTGGCGCGATTGTGATCGCCGACCCCCGCGTAGTAACGAAGGGCTACGGGGCAACTCTGCTTCGTGCGCTGCCGCCTGCCCGGCGGATTCTTGTACATTGGAATGAGGCCTCGCGACAGCTGAAAACCTTTTATGAGCGCGGCGCAAACGACGAGGAAGATTCCGGTGACTAACGAATCAATGAGTGCGCGATGAAGAGACAGCTAAGGTTCGATGACCCGCTTGCCGGCGGCACAGGCGAGTTCGCAATCTCTCCGGATGGGCGAATTGCGCGGCCCTGCAAAATCGTTTGCATCGGTCGAAATTATCGCGAGCACGCGAGAGAGCTCGGCAACGAAGTACCGACTGAACCGTTGTTTTTTCTCAAGCCGCCAACGAGTGTGATCGGCGAGGGTGAAGCCATCGTGCTGCCACCGCAATCCGAGCGGGTCGAGTTCGAAGGCGAGATCGGAATCGTGATAGGGTCGAAGCTGACGAAAGCGACGGAAGCTCAGAGCCTCGTGGCAATTCGCGGCATTGTTGCCGTCAACGACGTGACAGCCCGCGACCTTCAGAAAAAGGACAGCCAGTGGACCCGTGCAAAAGGGTTCGACACGTTCTGTCCGATTGGCGATCTGGCGATCGAATACGGCGATATCGACAAGCTCACGGTTGTAGCGCGCGTCAATGGTGAAGAGCGACAGCGCGCGTCCGCGAGCGAGATGGTGTTTTCCATTCCAATGCTGTTGTCGTACGTGTCGCACGTCATGACGCTCGAGCCAGGAGATGTTGTCGCGACTGGAACTCCGGCCGGTGTGGGTCCGCTAAAGGACGGCGATATCGTCGAGATCGAGATCGAGGGCTTGAGCAAGGTCAGCAATCCCGTGAGGAGTGCGGACTGATGCCAGCTCCCGCGAAGCGCCTCTTGACGCTGCCGGATTACCCGCTCGGAAAATTTCCCGAGAAGAAACGTCAGCTGATCGCGCGCGGAATGGACGTGATCGACCTGGGCGCCGGCGACGCTGATCTCGCTCCGCCTCCTGCAGCGGTAGAGAAACTCGCGGCCGCGGCGCGAAATCCATCGATGAGCCGGTATGGATTCGGGCTCGGGCTCGTCGAATACCGCGAAGCGATCACGCGGTTCATGAAGAAGAGATTCTCACTCGATTTCGATCCGCTGACGGAAGTTGTTCCGCTGATTGGATCGAAGGAAGGAATTTCCCATCTCGCGCTCGCATACGCTGATGACGGCGACGTCGCGATTATTCCTGAACCAGGATATCTCGCGTATGTCGGCGGCACTTTGCTGGCGCACGGCGAGCCTTACAAGTATCCGCTTCGCCCCGAGAATGGATTTCTCGTCGATCTCGACACTGTGCCGACGGACGTTCTGCGCCGCACGAAGATGCTCTACGTGAACTACCCGAACAATCCAACCGCCGCGATCGCGCCGATGGATTATCTCGAGGGTCTCGTAAGACGTTGCCGGGAACTCGATATCCTGCTGGTGTATGACAACGCCTACTCCGAGTTGGCGTTCGATGGCTACAGGCCGCCAAGCATTTTTCAGGTTGATGGTGCGCGTGATGTAGCGGTCGAGTTTCACTCCATGTCGAAGTCGTACAACATGACGGGGTGGCGCTGCGGGTGGGCGGTTGGATCGCGCGAGCTGGTGGCGCCGCTGGCGAAGGTGAAGCTGTTCGTGGACACCGGCGCTTTCATGGCGGTACAGGCTGCGTCAGCCGCGGCGCTCGATGCTCACGATGAGTTTGTCCCGCACAACGTCGCAGTATTCAAGGAGCGGCGGGATGCGGCGGTGCAGGCGTTTCGGGAACACGGATTCGAGTGCGATGCGCCGAAGGGAACGATGTACCTGTGGATTCCGCTTCCTGAGCATATCACCAGCGCGGAGTTCTCCGAATTCTTGATGGAGGAAGAGGGAGTGATCGTTCTGCCCGGCTCGTCGTTCGGTGAAGGCGGCGAAGGATTTTTCAGAGTGTCGTTCGTGGTGTCGCCCGAGCGGCTGCGTGAAGCGGCTGCACGCGCGGGCCGCGTTTTGACGCGCCTGAGTGTAGGGGCATAGGCGCTTCCTGGTGTCTTTCATTACATGAACACGCTTCGCTCCTCGAGATCACCCGAAGCTGCAGCACCGCGCCGCGCGACACGTCCGCTCGTGGTCTCTGTTGCGCTGCATCTCGTGATAGCGTTTGCTCTCGTTCGATTCCTGATTTCTCCGTCGGCTTTCACGATGATTTTCGGGCGAGTCAAGTCGCCGCCGGTACCAGCCGAGCGAATTGGATTTCTGAGACTGCCCAAGTCGAGCGGTCCCGCCGTCGTGGGGAAGAGTGGCGGCGATAACAAGCCGCTCTCGAAGAATCCGGCGCCGAGGCTGATTGCGCCGACGACGATTCCATCTGCAATACCGGTCGCTCCCGCACCCAGGCAGACGACCGAAGAAGGCGGAAGCGGTCCGCTCGTCGGCGGAGGTGGTCCGACAAAAGGCATCAGGCCGAACTACACGGATCCGCGTGTATGGGCCGCGCCCGGCGACATCATCACCGCGCCCAAGAGCGCGAAGGAAAAGCTCGACAGCGTCGTCGCGTCGATCATTCAACCTTTCAACGATTCAATGGCAGTTGCCGCGGGACAGCGCAAGCCGGGTGACTGGACGTTCGAGAAAGGCGGCAGGAAATACGGAATCGATCCGCAATACATTCGCCTCGGCAAGGTGTCGATTCCGACGGCGCTGCTTGCGTTGCTCCCGATCAACACGACGGGCAATCCAACAATGAACGATCGGAACCGGCTGCAGAATCAGATGCACGCCGACATTTTCTGGAACGCTCAACGCGGAATGAACGAGGCCGATTTCAAGAAGGCCGTGAAAAGCATTCGCGAGCGAAAAGAGCGCGAGCGCGCAGCTGCACAAAAAACGCGGCCGGCTAATGAGCCGGCCGCGTCACCCGATAGGAACTAGAGCGCAGTTCGCATCTCCTTAGTTGTTGCTGATCTCCGCCGTCATGGCTTCCATCGTGACGAACGGGCGGAAGACCCCGCACACAACTCCGAGAATCCCGAAGTCGTCTGACGGCTCGATCGCAATCTCGCGCTCGGCCGGGTTAGCCGGAGTGAGCACGACCTGACCGTTGTTGTGAGTCAGCGTCTTGACCGTTGCCTCTTCGCCGATGCGCGCCGCAACTATGTCGTTTTCCTTCGGCTTGGCCGCTGGATTCACCATGACGAAGTCGCCGTCGTTGATCGCCCGGCCGATCATGCTGTCGCCCTTCACCTTGAGGAAATAGACCTCTTCGGCGGGAATGAATCGACGGTCCATCGTGATGAAGCCCTGGCGATTCTCCGGCAGAAGAGATGGTTCGCCCGCGTGGATCTTTCCGTAGTAGGGAACCGGTTTTGTCTTGCTTCCGCCTGTAAAACCAAGAAGACGGACGCCGCGCGACCTGGCGGGATCGCGTTCGATATAGCCCTTCCGCGCCAGCGACTGAAGAAGATCAGAAACCGTCTTGGTGGACTTGATCTGGAATTTCTTGCCGATGTCCCGAATGCTCGGCTGATATGTATTCTCCGCCGTAAAGTCGAGCAGGTAGTTATACACCGAGCCTTCGAGCCCCGTTAATGCCTCAGGCATTCCCTCTCCTAGTTTGTGCCTTCGCGTTTCACAAATCAATTTGTGGGCTGCTTCACAGAGCGTCAATAAACTTCTGCGTCGCACCCCTCGCCAGTCTCAGCCCCGGGTGCGAAGCCACTCGGTGGCCTGGCCAACGCGGCGCAGGGCGAGGTCAGGGCCCTGCATCACCAGCACCTCGAAGATTCCCGGACTGACTCCGAGCCCGGTGAGAGCGACCCGAAGCGGCTGAAAAACCTTCCCAGCCGCAATTCCGCGAGACTCGGCCATTCCACGCAGGGCAACTTCCAACGCTGCGGGGGTCCAATCCGCCGAAGCCAGTGCGTCTCGCGTCGCATCGAGAATATCGGCTGCAACCGCCGGTTCCTTCCAGTTTTTTGCAGCGGCCTCGGCGTCATACTCGATGGTGTCGAGGAAGTAAGGACCGGCCTGGCGCACGATGTCGTCGATCGTTCGCGCCCGAACACGCAGAAGATCGAGCAGCGCGAGATACCACTCACGGCGGCTATCGATGTCCTGCTCGGTGACCAGTCCCGCAGCGATCATCGCGGGCGAGACGCGTGGCTCGAGCTCTTCGAGTGGAATGTGCGACAGATGCTGCCCATTCATCCACTCGAGTTTCTTCGGATCGAAGATCGCGGCTTTTCTCTGAAGTCCATCCGGAGTGAACAGCGAGATCATCTCGTCCATCATCATCACTTCGCGATCCTCGCCGGGTGACCAGCCGAGCAGGGCGAGGAAGTTGAGCATGGCGCCGGGGAGAAGGCCGAGGTGCTGATAGTCGCCAACGGCTGTTGCGCCGTGCCGCTTGCTCAACTTTTTGCCGTCCATTCCGTGGATCATCGGCAAATGCGCGAACACCGGAAGCTCGCTTCCGAGCGCGCGATAGAGGAGGATCTGCTTTGGTGTATTCGAGATGTGATCATCACCGCGCATCACGACGGTGATCTCCATCGCGATGTCGTCCGACACAACTGCCAGGTTGTAGATCGGCGTTCCGTTCGAGCGAAGGATTACGAAATCCTCGAGGTCCTTGTTCGGGAATGCGATCGTGTCGTGAACGAGGTCGTTCCACTCCGTTGTGCCTTCGGGAATTCTGAAGCGAACGACGTACGGTTCGCCGGCAGCGACGCGACGCTCGACCTCTTCCATTGGAAGACGATCGCAGCGGCGGTCGTATTTGAATGACTCCTTGTTCGCTTCTGCTTCCTTGCGACGCTGATCGAGCTGTTCTGGAGTGCAGAAGCAGCGATAGGCCGCGCCTCTCTCGAGCATCGCGTAGGCGTCGCGCCGGTGGCGCTCGAGGTTTGCGCCCTGGTAAACGACATCTTCGCTCCAGTCGAGGCCGAGCCACTGCATTCCGTCGAAGATTGCGCGCGTGCTTTCGTCTGTGCTGCGCGCCTTGTCGGTGTCTTCGATGCGAAGGAGGAAGGCGCCGTCGTAGTGCTTCGCGTAAAGCCAGTTGAAGAGGGCCGTGCGCGCGCCGCCGACATGCAGATATCCGGTCGGAGAGGGAGCGAAGCGGAGGCGTGGGCGCCTTGTTTTTTCGGTCATCTGGCTCGGTGGCGCTGAAGAAAAAAACGGGTCCGCCGACGTCAGCGGACCCGCGTGAACGGAGAGAGAGGGATTCGAACCCTCGATACGCGTTTCCACGTATGCCGGTTTAGCAAACCGGTGCCTTCAGCCTCTCGGCCATCTCTCCGGGAGGTCACGCAAGCTATTGATACGGCGAAACATGTTCAACCCCGGCAGAACCACTACCACCGACGTGCATCGCGATCGCTTCGCTACGTCAGTACCTCAGAACAGCGGGATCGACCTCCTGGCTCCATCGGAGAATTCCGCCACTCAGATTTCCAAGCCGCGTGAATCCCGCTTGAGCGAGTGCCTCGGCTGCGTAGAGGGATCGCACGCCGACCTTGCAGTAGAGCACGACGTCGCGCTTCGGATCGAGCGTTGATGCGGCGTCCTCGATCTGTCCAAGCGGGATCAGGTGCGCTCCGGGTATTCGCGCGATTTGCCATTCCCATTCTTCTCGAACGTCGATCAGCTGAAGATCGTCGCCGCGTCTGAGACGTTCATCGAGCTCGAGCGGTGAGATGTCGTAGATCGCGTCTTCCGCGGAGTGCTGTCCGTTGGTCGACACTCCACAAAATGCGTCGTAATCGATCAGCTCCTTGATCTCGCGCGTACCGCATGCGGGACATTCGGGATCGCGGCGAACCTGGATCGTCCGGAACTGCATCGACAAGGCATCTATCAATAGAAGGCGTCCGATGAGCGGGTCTCCGGCGCCGAGTATGAGCTTGATCGCCTCGGTCGCTTGAATAGTTCCGACGAGTCCGGGAAGCACGCCCAGCACTCCTGCCTCCGCGCAGCTGGGAACGAGTCCTGGGGGAGGCGGCTCGCGAAACAGGCACCGATAGCAGGGACCGGTTTCGGTCGCAAACACCGACGCCTGTCCTTCAAATCTCAGCACGCTTCCAAACGCGTTCGGCTTTCCAAGCAGGACGCACGTGTCGTTCACGAGATAGCGCGTCGGGAAGTTGTCGGTGCCGTCAACAATGACGTCGTAGTCGCGCGCGATCTCGAGTGCATTTGCCGAAGTAAGCGCGGCGTCGTACTGGACGACGTGGACATTCGGATTGAGGTCGCGGATGCGATCCGATGCGGAGTCGAGCTTCGGACGTCCGATGTCCTTCGTTCCGTGAATTACCTGACGCTGGAGATTGGTGATGTCGACGACGTCGAAGTCGACGAGCCCGAGAGTTCCGACGCCGGCCGCGGCTAGATAAAGCGCGGCAGGTGAGCCGAGTCCGCCTGCGCCGACGAGAAGAACTTTCGACGCTTTGAGTTTTCGCTGGCCGGTCGGCCCGACTTGCGACAGCACGAGGTGACGGCCGTAGCGGCGAAGCTCGTCGCCAGTGAGATCGGGGAGATTTTTTTCGGTCGTCATATCTTGAAACTAAGGCTAATTCAACATCGAAAACCACGGATCCGAGATCTCAGAAACGGAGTTGGTAGATCCGAGGTCATCCTCGCATCTGTTGCTCTACGCCTCTGGGATCCAGGACCCGTGGTTTTCGATGTTATTGTTTTTTCTGCTGAGCTGCCGAGCGCGTACGGTACGCAACGTCCGGCGGCGCTCCGCCGCGCGGCCAATCGTTCTCCTTGCCGACAAAATCCGGGCGCGGGCGCGAGTTCACATACGAAGCAACGTCGTAGGCTTCCTGCGGAGACAGCGAGCCGGGCCGATCGCGCGGCATCAGCTGATGGATGAATCTGGCGGCCGAATTCACGCGCGCCATTCCTGCTCCGATGTTGTACGACCGCGGCCCCCAAAGCGGCGGCGCAGCGACCGATCCATTGCCGTCCATGCCATGACACGCAATGCATCTCGAACCGTACACATTGCGCCCGCGCGCGGTGTCGCCGGGCAGTGGATCAATCGCTGGAACGCCTTGTCCTTCCATGTCGATGCCAACGGGAAATCCGCGCGAAAGAAACGCGAGGTATGCAACTATGTCGCGCATTTCCTGGCTGTCTCGATCGAGTGCGCGTCCGTTCATGCTGCGCTCGAAGCAGTCATTGATGCGGTTCTCTATGAGATCAACCTTGCCGCTTCTGCCGCGGTACTGGGGAAATCGCGCATACGAGCCGACGAGCGGCATCGCGTTCTTCTGAGTGCCGTCTCCAACGTGACAGTTCGCGCACGAGAGATTTGCGCGAACGTGCTGCGGAAGACTGTCACGCGTGCTGTGTATGAGTGCGCGGCCGCGACGTACGGAAACAAGAGTTGCAGAATCGGAGATCTCACTTTCAACCGGCACGCGGAACGATGTTTTTGCCGCCTTAACCGCAACACTATCTGCAGCCGCCTTCGCCGTTGACGTCGAATCGCGCCTTGACGATACCGGCTCATCTCGCTCACCCGAACAGGCTACCAGCGCGGCGAGTATGCCAATAGTTCCGAGGACATTGAGTCTGGACACAGAAATTCTCATGCAGCGACCGGTGCGAGTTTACGCGGAAATCATCAAGCATGTTCATGAATTGCGCAAGCGAAGACTGCTCTCTTGGCTGCGATCTTCGGGAATTCGTAAATTCCCCGGTGATGGATCACTTCGAGTCTCCGTGAGCGAGCGAGCAGTAACTCTTTCGACCGACGAGCGCGCAACTCTCGAAGCGTTGTGCAATGCGCTTCTTCCTGCTCTCGAGCCGGTCGATGGAGACGAGCCTGCGCTCTTTTCAACCGATGCGGCTGCGCGCGGAGTTCCCGCGCGAGTGGAAGAAACAGTCGAAGTTCTGGGGGAAAGCGACCGCTCGCGGTTCAAGCTGTTTCTGAAAATGCTCGACCAGCCGCTGTTCATCGCGCTTCAGACGGGGAGAGCCGCACGCTTCGCGTCCCTCGCGCCGCAGGACGCCGAGCGCGTCCTGGTCTCGCTTTCCACCAGCCGGATAGCGGATTTGAGAGCCGCTTTTCAGGCAATAAGGCGCCTCGCAACCTTCCACTACTACAGTGGCACGTGTTCATCCGGTGACGACGCGGTCTGGTCGGCAATCGGATATGAGCCCTCGTCGAATCCGCCTGCGGCGCCATCACCAGTCCGGCTGACACGGGTCACCGCCGACACAACACTCGAATGCGATGCGTGTGTGATCGGATCGGGCGCGGGCGGTAGTGTTGCTGCAGCGAGCCTCGCGGCGAAGGGCATGCGTGTCGTGGTTCTGGAAGCAGGAAGCGACTGGCAAAGCGAGGATTTCGATCAGCGCGAGGATCCGGGAACGCGGGAGCTGTACCTCGATCGCGGAACTACATCGACGCGCGATCTCTCGATTGCGCTGCTTGCCGGCTCTGCGATCGGTGGAGGAACCGCGGTTAACTGGCAGACATCGTTGCGAACTCCTGACGGCGTGCGTTCCGAATGGGCGCAGAGCTCCGGCTGCGCGCATTTCGGGGACGAATCGTTCACGCGATCACTCGACGCGGTGTGCGAACGCTTGTCGATAGGTGTTTCGGAAAGCCAGGTGAATCCCAACAACGCTGCGCTCCGCGACGGCTGCACCGCCCTCGGCTACGACTGGGCCGTCACGCCGCGAAATTCGCGTGGCTGTGATCTCGCTCAATGCGGCAATTGCGTCTACGGATGCCGTCAAGGTGGAAAACAATCAGGCGCGGTTACTTATCTGAGAGATGCACAGCAAAGCGGCGACGCTCAAGTCATCGCGCGCTGCCGCGCCGACCGGGTACGTCTCGAGAACGGTCGGGTCACCGGTGTGCATGCAACGGCAACAGCGAGCGACGGTCGGGAATTCAAGGTGGTTGTAAACAGCTCGATCGTAGTCGCAGCATGCGGATCGATTCACACGCCCGCGCTGCTCATGCGCTCAGGTGTCCGGCTGCCACACCTTGGACGGAATCTTCACCTGCACCCGACCACCGGTGTCGGTGCGGTATTCGATGCGAGAATCGCTGCGTGGGCCGGGCCGCCGCAGACGATCGTGTGCAACGAGTTTGCCGGACTTCGCGGCGGTTACGGGTTTCGAATCGAGACAGCGCCCGCGCATCCAGGCTTGATTGCGCTCGCGACTCCGTGGATTGGCGCGCGAGCTCACCGAACCGAGATGCAGTCCAGCGCGCGGAAGGCACTGCTGATCGTTCTCGTGCGGGACAAGTCGACAGGAACGGTCACAACGGATCGATCAGGCCGTCCCGTCATCGATTATCGAACCGGAGAAGGCGAGGAGGCAATGCTTCGCGAGGGTATGGCTCGCGCGGCGCGCGTACTGGCTGCAGCCGGCGCAAGAAGAATCCTGACACTTCACACGAATGCCCTGGGGATTGGCGATGGGGCGGGTGAGGGCCATCGATTCAATGACGTCGACTCGCTGTGTGACGCGATCTCACGATCGCGCGTCTCTGATAATCACCTCGCGTTGTTCAGCGCTCATCAGATGGGAACTTGCAGAATGGGCCGGGATGCGCGAACCGCAGTATGCGACAGCCAGGGCCAGGTGTTCGGAGCCGGTGGATTATTTATAGCCGATGCGAGTGCCTTTCCGGGGTCCTCCGGCGTCAATCCTATGGTATCCATTATGGCTCTTGCTCACCACACCGCCGAAGGTATTGCGAAACGCTAGCGAGACGGATGTCGATGCTGCCAGTTCTCAATACGCATACGCAAACTACCATTTTCGTAACCTTCTCTTTTTCTGTTTTTTTTCCGCATTGCGAGAGCGCATTTGCTGGTGTTACAATGGGTCGAAGTTTTGTCATGTCACTTTAGCGGAGCAGACTGATGATCGAAGAGAACAAAGAGGTGAAGGCTGTCGAGTATGAGGCACCTGCGGTTGAAGAAGTGATTACGCCGGAGACGATCGAGCGCGAAGCTCACTACGCCGGCGTTGCGAGCCGCTAGTTCCATCGAGCGTCGGGGCGATGACTGCCCCGTCAACCGCTTTGACTCGTTTTCGCCGATCAACGCGCGTTGATGAAACGCGCGTCGGCGATCGTGTAGTCCTTTATCACCGTGACGCCGGCAGCGGAATAGTTCTCAACCCTGCCGGCTCGTTAATTTGGGATGCGATGTCCACTCCACGGTCCCAGGACGAGCTTGCCA
>JBDTNA010000020.1:0-17614 GCA_039933985.1 Gemmatimonadales bacterium
CACGAGACGCTCGCTCGGGATGTCGAGTGATGCGATCGCTTCGTCCAGGATAAGGCGTTGCCGCGGCGCAAGCTGCGGCACGTCCGCAACCGGAAACCACGCGTACACTCCGCCAACCGGTGAAGCGGTCCCCATCGGGATGAGACCGGCGTAGCCCACCGAGATATCCGCATCGGAAGGGTGGCGCTTGCCATCGCCGAATGCCCCAACCTGCTCGAGCCACGCTGGCTCGCCAACTCCGGCAGATCTCGCAACTCGCGCTGCAGCGCCTTCCATCGTTTCGCTCGGACGCGGAGCATCCCACGGCAGCATCCATTTTTCGCGTCCTTCTGCCGACCTGCAAAGTAGAACCGCGAGCTGGCCGCCGACTGCTGTCAGAAGTACGATGTCAATCGCATATGATGGCTTTTTTGGTCGGCGATCGGGCATTATAGCGAATTAGTCACATCCTGTGACTAATGTCAAGACCGGATGATTTGTTTGGTAGCGATTCGCTAATTAATAGCGATCAGGAGGGATTGAGTATATACGATCTTCCGATACCGCAGTCAACAGAGGCTGGAATTATTTCTGGCCGACGCCTCTTGGCATCCCCGTCCCGCGCGGCACCATACCGGCCTCCAGCGGAATCGATATCGGAAGCTTCCCGGTGATCGCCTGCTTGCCGAGGAGAGCGCGCGCCGCAGCGATCTGAGACGGCGGAAACCCGCCCCACGCCACGACATACGTCGGCGCCCATGGAATCTGCTGCAGCAGATATGGATTGCCGAAGCTGACGATAATCGGACGCTTCCCCTTTGTGGTCAGTCGCTGAATGAACGATGCAAACGCTTGTGGCGCACTCGCAGAAACGGCATCCCAGTTCTGGCCTACATAAGAGCTCACGATAATCACGTCGGAGCTGTCGGCCTCTCGCTCGATCCGCGGATAGTCCGCCGCGGGATCCTCTGCTGCGAGAAACTCGGTGCGCAAAGTGCGAATGCCGCTCCTCAACTCTCCGTTGAATGCGACTCCCGCTCCTAGATCGGTGCGCCGACCCACCGTTACCGAGAGAACGCGAGGGTTGGCGCTGATCGCCAACGGCACCTGGGTCAACGAATCCTTTACCAGCGTGATCGACTTTTCTCCAATCAATCGCGCCATTGCGGCATGCGTACTGTCACCAACGACAAATCGCAGCGAATCGAGACTCACGAGCTTTCGCCGATTGAGTCCCAGGTCCTGCTTCGCGCGAAGAATTCGACGGACCGATTGATCGAGTCGTGCTTCGGTGTACTTGCCCTCCGTTACACCTGCGACCACCGCATCGATGGTCTGAGTCACATCGAGAGGTTGAATCAGGATGTCGACGCCGGCATTCACCGCTCGCTTAACCGCCTCTACAGCGCCGTACTGATTCAGAACGCCCGCCATATCCATCGCATCTGATATGATGATGCCATTGAAGTGAAGCTCAGTACGCAGAAGATCGGTCAAAACTTTCTGGGAGAGCGTTCCGGGAACACCTGATGAATCCAACGCGGGCATCGAGCCATGGAACGACATGATCGCCCCTACTCCACTATTGACCGCTCTCTGAAATGGTACCAATTCGACACTATCAAGCCTGTTTCGGCTCACCGTGACGACAGGTAGCGCAAGATGCGAATTGGTGCCCGTGTCACCGTGACCGGGAAAATGCTTTCCGGTCGCAATCATGCCGTTTGCCTGAACTCCGCGAATGAACGAAGCGCCAAGCTTCGCCACCATCAACGGATCCTCGCCATACGACCGCGTGTTGATCACGGGATTCGCGGCGTTGTTGTTCACATCCAGCACCGGCGCATACGCGATGTGAATCCCCAGCGCTCGGCCCTCCAGAGCCGTTAGCCTGCCCTGCTCGTAGGCTAACGTGCTGTCGCCGGTCGCACCGATCGCCATTTCTGGTGGGAACACGATTGCCCCACCCAGGTCGATTGCGTTCGGCAGAAAATATCCGCCACGCGCCCGAAATCCTGCTCCGGCCTCGAGGTCAGCACCGAAGACCAGCGGGATCGAGCTCATCGCCTGCATCGAGTTCAGCTTCGACGCCAGCTCGGTGGGAGACCCTACCGAAATCGTGAACCCGCCGACCTTGTCCTTCTGGATGTACTGGGTCAGCCGCCGCCACTGCGGTGAGTCGCCGGGACTATAGTCGCCAAGCACCGTCGGCCAAACCATTTGAGCCGCCTTATCGCGAAGGCTCATGCCGGCGAGAACCGAATCAGCCCAGTTTCGGCCGGTTACTGGCGCTGGATTGGCGCCTGTAGTTGTCGCAGACGGAGCGCATGCCGACAGTGTGACGCCAGCGATGACCAGCAGATTTTTTAGCTGCATGACCTTCAGTGCGAGATGGTTCCCTGCTTGCTCGTGTCGATCTCCGACCCCGAGCCTGTCTTGAACAGGAATGCCGACATGTTTCGCGTGAGGAACGACCGGGCCTGAGGGTCCATCACATCCAGCCCGTAGTGGTTGATCAGCATCGTCTGCTGCTTACCCCAATCCGCCCAGCATTGGCGGCAGATCTCGGTCACCACCCGCGCTCCGATCTGCCCTGGAAACGGCGCCTTCTCGAATCCCTCTCGGGTCTGCCCGCAGCGGGAGCAGGTTACATCAGCCACCGCTTAAGACCTGGCGTACTCGATCTTCGCGAGCCCGAAGAACGACAGAAGACGCAGATACATCCAGCCGATGTCGAACTCGTACCACTTCGCCTGGAACTTCGCGGAGTGCGGGTCGGCGTGATGATTGTTGTGAAGCTCTTCGCCGCCGAGCCAGATGGCGATCGGGAGGATGTTACGGCTTTCGTCTTTCACGCCGAAGTTCCTGTATCCAACCGCGTGACCGACTCCATTGATGATTCCGGCAGCCCAGAAAGGAATCCAGATCATCTGCGCGCCCCATACCAGCGGGCCAACGAAGAAGCCGAACAGGTAGACGTCGATCACCAGCATCACAAGAATGCCAAGTGAGTTGCGGCGGGCGAGGATATGGCGCTCGAGCCAGTCGTTTGGCGTGCCTTTCCCATACTTGTCGAGAACCCCGGGCTGCCGCACCGCCTTCCTATAGTAGAAGGCACCCTTGAGAACGACGTTTCTTAAGCCTTCCATCAATGGGCTATGCGGATCGCCTTCGCGATCGGCAAAGGCGTGATGCTTCCGGTGGCATGCAACCCATTCCTTCGTAACGATCGCCGTCGAAAGCCACAGCCAGAGGCGCATTGGAAGCGCGGCTATGTAGTGCAGCTTGACGCTGCGATGTGTCTGTGCGCGATGAAGGAACAGCGTCACGCAGACATTGGTGAGATGACCGGCGATCACGATGAAGAGAACCGGCTTCCACCAGTCCGCCGCCCAGCTTCCAAAATCCGGCATTTACGTCGGCTCCTTTGTGATTACGTACGGCATGATTTCACTGGGCAATCTACCCCTCTCACATGGCCTTGCCAACTCGAGCAGCCACGGTCTCCATGTTCCCGCGCACCTTGCGGCCCGATGCTCATACACCTAGCGTCCCGCTCAGATGATCGAACGCACAACGATAAGCAGCAAGCCGGGTCCGGGCGCGTCAAAAAACTTGATTCCCGGAAGAGCGACGGCCGATGCAACCGCTCGCTTTGCCAAACGGTTCGCTGGCTCGTTTGCCTCTGACTTCTATCGCGATACCGCCACCGCAAACACAGTCTCATCCATCGGGATGGGCACCTACCTCGGCGAATGCGATGACGAGGAAGACGCTCGATACACCACCGTCATGACTGCTGGTATCGGGCGTGGCCTCAACGTCCTCGACACTGCAATCAATTATCGCTGCCAGAGATCCGAGCGCGCGGTTGGACGCGCATTGAGCGGCGCGATCTCGTCGCAGATGGTGGCGCGCGACGAAGTGATGGTGTGCACCAAGGGCGGTTACGTGCCGCTCGAGGGTTCGCCGCCCGCGTCGCGCGAAGCTTACGATGGGTATCTCAAGGCTCAATACTTCGATCGGGGCGTGATGTCGCGAGGAGATCTCGTTGCCGGTGGTCACTGCCTGACACCGGGATTTCTGGCCGATCAGATCGAGCGCAGCAGGGCAAACATCGGCGTCGAATGCATCGATCTCTTCTACGTCCACAATCCGGAGCAGCAGCTCGATTCTCTCGATCGAGCCCGCTTCCTGGACGCGATGCGCGCTGCATTCACTGAGCTCGAGTCGCAGGTCTCGAAAGGCCGCATTGCCGCTTACGGCTGCGCAACATGGAATGGGTTCCGCGTTTTCGCCGCAAACCGGAACTACTTGTCACTCGCCGAGTTGTTGTCGGCGGCAAAGGACGCCGGAGGACAGGACCATCATTTCAAGGCGATTCAGCTTCCGGTCAACCTCGCAATGACTGAGGCTGTGCGTGCACCGACGCAAAGCGTCGACGGGAAGAACGTCGATCTGCTGACACTCGCGACCGATTTTGGTATCTCGGTCGTTGCAAGCGCATCACTCATGCAGGCTCAACTGACGAAGAACCTGCCAGAGGCGGTAAAGTCACTCTTTCCATCAGCCAGCACCGATGCGCAACGGGCAATCTCGTTCGTACGCTCGCTGCCTGTTGTCTCGGCGCTCGTTGGCATGAAGTCGCTCGATCATCTCACCGAGAACCTCGCGGCCGGCGGAAAAGTCATTCAATCATGAGATCGGCGACAGATCTGGTCGCGAGATCGACGGCTGCGATTCGGTGAGCGTTCGTGTCGGCGATGTAGGCATGCGTTGAGGTGCATGCGATGCCCTCTGGCTCATGCAGCTCACGTAGCCAGACGGCGGATGTTCGCGATTCCGGATTCACGATTTTGATGCAGTCGTTGTAGGAATCCGCGACCAGCAGATCTTCTCCAAACACCGCGACTCCCTGCGGATGCTGAAGGCGCACATCGTCGCCTTTTCCGTCGACATCGCCGAAGTCGAACAAGCCTGTCCCGATAATCGTTCCAACCGATCCGTCAGATGATGCATCTGCCCACCTGATTGCGCTCGATTCTGAATCGGCGAAGTACAGGCGATCTCCAGTCGCGGTAATTCCCATCGGCTGAGCGAGTAGAGCTTCTCGATGAGGGCCGTCGCGAATGTCTTCACCGCCGGATCCACTATGAACCCGCGAGCTGCCGGTCTTTGGGTCCACCGCCCACAGCTGATGCACTCCAGCCATTGCCACGTAGAGCGTGTCGCCGACTAGCACAACGTCCCACGGTGACGACATGGCGCCTGCCTTCTGGTCGGCGCGTGTGCGCATCTGCTTCCCGGTACCGGCAATCGTTCTGATCTCACCTGTTACGAGATCGATCGCCCGAATCGAATGGTTCTCCTCATCGGCCACATAGAGAGTGTCGTCCTTGAACGCCATTCCCTGCGGTGAATGAAACTGTCCAGCGAGACCGTCACTGAATCCGGGCATGCCGGTCCCGGCTGTCAGCTCGATTTTCATGCTCGCACCGTTTCCGCCGAGCCTTCCAACCAGAACTCGATGATTACCGCTATCAGCAATAGCGATTCGCTCACCATCGATCGCCACCTTTCCGGGATACCGGAGGGATGACGGTTCTATTGTCGGAGGATCGGGCTCGAAGTGAAACGGCTCGGTGCGGAGCGTTCCATTCTCTCGCGCCTTCTGGATTTGCGCTTCGATGAAAGGTGCAAGCATGTCGGCGGTGAATTCGCCAGCGTGAGTGCCGATGACATAGCCCGAAGGATCGATCACGACGAGTGTTGGCCAGGCAGAGACGGCGTAGCTCCGCCACGTTCGAAACTGCCGGTCATTCAACCCCGGATGCGCCGCTTCCAGCCGAATCGAGGCGTCTCTGATGCGACTGGTGATTCGCTCTCCGTGATACTTGCCGCTCTCGACCCCGATTACCACGAGCTCCGACTGATACTTTGATTCGATCTCCCGCAACTGCGGAAGTACGTGAATGCAGTTTATTCAGCCATAGGTCCAGAAATCGAGAAACACGATTTTTCCGCGGAGGTCGGCGAGAGAAAGCCGCCGGCCACCTGTATGAATCCAGTCGAGATTATCGGGAAAGTCGGGCGCTCTTACTGAGGGAGACGGAGTGAATTCACGCGCCATTCGAGGAATGGTTGATTGTGTTTAAGTTGCTCGCTGCATGAACCGCGCTAAGGATATGCCACTGTCGGCCGATCATCGCCATGGCGACCGCTTCCGCAATCCATGGCCTGGCGCCGCTCCTCACGGCTTTGGCGGATTTATCAAGTGGATGCTTACGCGGTCGGAAGACGAGGGGTCGACCAGCGTCGAGGATAAAGAGCGTCCGACGCCCGCCGTTTCGACGCTCGGACCGGACGAAAGATCTGACGAGCTTGCAGTCACATGGATCGGCCACAGCTCGTTTCTCGTCCAGTGTCGCGGGCTCAACATTCTCACCGACCCCGTATGGTCCGACCGCGCATCTCCTCTTTCATTTGCCGGTCCGCACAGGATTGTGCCGCCGGGCGTCGCGTTCGAGAATCTTCCGCCGATCGACATCACACTCGTTTCACATGACCACTATGACCATCTCGACGACGCAACGATTCGACGACTGATCGAGCGGTTCCCCCGCATGAAGTGGATGGCTCCGCTTCGCGTCGGCGACTTTCTTCGAAAACGCGGCGCCGCCGATGTGACAGAGCTCGATTGGTGGGATCAGCACGAGGCTTCGGGGCTGACCTTCGGCTGCACACCGGCTCAGCACTTCTCGGGACGATACCCCTGGAACAGGAACGCCACTCTCTGGTGTGGATGGACTGTCAGGTTTGATGATGACACCCGGATCTTCTTTGCCGGAGACACCGGATTTCACCCCGAATTTGGGGAGATCGCCAAGAGGTTCGGACCGTTCGACTTAGGCGTCCTGCCGATTGGTGCGTATGAGCCGCGCTGGTTCATGCAGCCCGTTCACATGTCGCCCGAAGAGGCTGTGACCGCGCTTCTGCAGCTCGATGAGGGTCCCACACCTCGGTGTATCATGATCGGATCACACTGGGGAACCTTCCGGCTTACGACTGAGCCGGTCATGGAACCGCCGCGTCGCACCCGGGAGGCGTGGACTGCTGCCGGCCTTTCCGCAAACCGTTTGTGGATCATGTTACATGGTGAGACAAAAAAAATTCGCGCATAGCGACCGGGTGTCGCATAATTCATCACGCATCACACCTGTATTATTTGTGCTCGGAAGTTGCTATAGTGTGCAGCGAACCCCTATATCGGAGCTCGTATCATGGCTGCAGCCAAGAAGTCGTCGCGTGGTGGTTCAAAACGCGGCAAGAAGAGTGGACGTAAATCGGCCGCAAAAAAGAAGTCGGCCCGCAAGTCATCCGCTCGCCGCGGCGCCCGCAAGAGCGGTGGTGGACGCAAGTCCAGCGCAAAGAAATCCAGCTCTGCCCGTAAGAGCTCCAAGAAGCGTCCGGCAAAACGCGCAGCAAAGAAGTCAGCGCCAAAGCGCGCTACGAAAAAGCGCTCGCCGAAACGCAAGGTCTCGCTTCCCGGCGGCAAGACAGTTTCGAAAGCGGCGAGCGGTGTAGCGAAACGCGCCCGTTCGATTGCGAAGCGCGTCAGTCGCGTCGCGACTGGAGTGGCTCATCAGGCAGTCGCTGGAGCTGAAAGCGCTGTCGATGCCACCAAGGAATTCGTTCAGGAACACACCTGACGAACAAAGCAATGACGGCCTGAGCAATCAGGCCGTCATTGCTTTTGCAGGTGTGTGACTTGTAATCCAGGTCTTTACTTCTTCGAAGACCTTTTCACGGCCGTAGTCCACGGTGATGACATGGCCGGCTCCTTCGACCCACACCAGTTTCTTTTCTTCGGCTCCGATTGCGGCAAACGCACTTTCGGCAACCGTTGAAGCGACACGTGGATCTGTGCGCGACTGAATCAGAAGCGTCGGCGACTTGACTTGACCGAGCTTATGTCGCGCCTGCACTCCAAGACGCCACAGCTCATACAGCAACCGGCCTGAGTACACACCGCCGTAACCGAGACTCTTCGCACGCTCGTTCGGATCGAGTATCGAATTGGGACTTCTCGACTGTCGCGCACCTGCCGCACTGCTCCAGATCCATTGCGTCGCGGCGGCGATCTTTACTTTCGGCGTCATGTCGAGATATGGCGCCATCAACACGAGCGCCGGCGTATCCGGAGTCTCTGACGCCAGAATAGCTGCGATCGCTCCACCCATAGACAAACCTGCGATCGCTACGCTCTCATGCGTCGCGCGCATTCGCGCCAATTCCACTCGCGCGCATGCCAGCCAGTCGCTCCGGCGCGATCGCATGAAGGACTCGACATTTCTGCCGTGTCCGGGAAGAAGTGGACCGACTACATCGTAACCCGCCGCATGCAGCTCACCAGCCAGGAGACGAAGTGTCTGCGGCGTGTCTCCAAAACCATGCAGGAGGAGAACTCCGTGGGAATTCCCCTCCTGCATATTGATGTCTTCGGCGCCTGGAATCGTCCCGGCATTGATTGTATTTGTTGAAGCCATCGGTTGGGCTAGGGTGGCAGCTGCGCCTCGGAAAGTGAAAGCGCTGTCTCCACTTCCACTCCGTCGTGGGTAATATGAGCCGCCAGCCTCGATGGCGCGACGAGAAATGCCACTCCCTGCCGCTCCGCCACTCCCATGCCGACCAGCCTTCCAAGCGCGAGAGCTATCGACTCCCGCGTAGCGCCGACCATTTCACAGAGCAGGCGATGATGTCGCAGCTCGAGAAAGATTCTTCCATCCGGCGCGAGGAACGAACGATCCGCTGCAAGTCTTTGCAGCGATGCAACGAGTCGCTGCTCCACATTCTGTGAAGCCATTGCATGAAGATTCTCGAGCAGCCGCGTTCGCTCCCGCATCAGCTGATCGATCAGGAGAAGCGCGACGCCTGGATTCTCGCGCACGAATGCCCTGAACTGTTCGCCACTCAGGAAAAGAGTTTCGGCGTTCTCCGTGGCGTAACAATCCGTCACATAAACCGCTTCGTTTGTCAGCCCCTCGGCTCCGAATGTCTCGCCGGGAGTGACGATCGCCGGAACGAATCCGCGACCTGTTCGAATGCGATTGCGAAGAATGACGTGTCCGCGAAGCACGAGCGACACTCCATCGGCCCTCGTGCCCTTCTGATAAATCTGAAAATTAGAAGGCCATGTGGTACGCGCTCCGTACGTGGCAAGCGCTGTCGCGCATTCGATGTTTATCTTTGCGCGTTTGGTCGGCGGTGATGTTGTGATCTGCATTTCTGTTCCGGCGTTGCATACCCCCGCCGCAATGTCCGGGCCGAAAACGCAGGAATCATGTCACAAAATATTGATTCCCTTGCTTGGTTTGACCTCAGTCCGACACCTCGTCAATCGCCTTGTGAATAGCGTCAAAAAGGCCCCTTTCCCTGTCCCCGCTTTCAGGAATACCTGACATGATCGCCGAGAATGTCCGCTGCATTTCTTTCTTGAGAAACGCTTCCGAGTCCGTGATGCCCAGAAGCTCGAGATTCTGACGTGCGAGTTGCCTCAGCACACTGATCGTCTCGGGCTGAAGACCTTCGAGTCCTGGCGAGCCTGGCGATACCGGATCATGTGACCCGTTGTTGCGTCGCCTCCGTGGCGCATCGAGCAGCGCGCTCATGGGTGCGATCTGCACGACTATCGACCCTGGCGAGTGTTCCTTCCAGTTTTCGACGATGCCTCTCCGTCGAAGCGACGGAAGCATGTTCAGAATCTCTTTTCTGATCACGCCGATTCCACCGACACTCTGATTGCCACGCCCCGTGATGACGAGGACTTCCTTGGCTCTCGTCATCTGGCGTGCTCGCAGCCACACCTCAGCGCGCGCGCGCGCATCTGCAGC
Source organism: Gemmatimonadales bacterium (assembly GCA_039933985.1). Taxonomy (GTDB): domain Bacteria; phylum Gemmatimonadota; class Gemmatimonadetes; order Gemmatimonadales; family Gemmatimonadaceae; genus UBA4720. The sequence goes on from JBDTNA010000020.1 coordinate 9,870, forward strand.
CGAGGGAAGCGACTCTCGCAAATTCAGCGTGCGCTCCGGACCGAACGCTGCTTCATCCAGCGCGCGCCACAAGGCGGTTAGCTTCGGCTTTTCGCGCGGCATTCTGCCGCTACCATCGCTGCTCATACTAGCCGACGATTTTCTCCAGAATCCCGAGCCCCCGCTCGAGATCCTTTCTTTCCATCACCAGCGGCGGCAACAGTCGAAGCGTGTGCTCACCCGCCGTGATTACAAGAAAACCTGCGTCCCATCCGCGTTGAACTATTTCAGCCGCGGGCTCGACAACATCCACTCCCCACATGTAACCCATGCCTCGAACGGCGCGCACCCTGCCGCTTCTCCGCGCGATTCCGGAAAGCTGTTCGCCAAGCCACTTACCGTTCTTTTTGACAGATGCGAGCAGCGCTGGATCGGCGAGCCTGCGCACCACATGATCGGCAACAGCAGCTACCATCGGACCTCCGCCAAACGTCGTTCCATGATCGCCCGGCTTGATCGTTCCCGCGATCTCGGAGTTGACGAGCACCGCACCCATCGGCAACCCGCCGCCCAGCGGCTTCGCAATCGTCACCATGTCAGGAACGACACCGCACTGCTCGTAAGCCATAAAGGTGCCAAGTCTGCCGAGTCCGCACTGAATCTCGTCGAAGATGAGAGCAATCCCTCGCTCCGACGTGATCTTTCTCACGTAGCGGATCAGCTCCGGCTCTACGACGCGAACTCCTCCTTCACCCTGTACAGGCTCGACGATTATCGCCGCGACAGAATCCCCGTCGAGCGCTGCGTCGAGCTCGGTCTGGTCACGCTCGCATATGCTTACGCCGCCAGCGAGAGGACGGAATGGCGCTCTGTAGGAAGGTCTGTCGGTCGCCGCGAGTGATGCGAACAAACGCCCATGAAACGCTCCACGCAGCGCGATGATTCCCGTCTTTCCATCCGACCCGACCGCTCGGCCCCACCGCCTCGCAAACTTGAACGCGCCCTCATTGGCTTCCGCGCCCGAATTGCAGAAGAACACGTTCGACGCAAACGAATTGTCGACGAGGAAATGCGCGAGTCTCTCACCCGGCTCTGTGCTGTAAAGATTCGAGACATGAAGCAGGCCCGAGTCGAGAACCTCGTCCATCACACGTCGGATTCCCGGATCATTGTATCCGAGCGCATTGACTGCGATTCCGCTCGAGAAGTCCAAATACGCTTTTCCGTCTTCGTCGAAAAGCTCGACTCCCGACCCGCGAACGAAACGCATCGGTGCGCGCTTGTATGTGGCGAGAATATCCGAAGTAGCGGCGGTGGTTTCGTTTGTTGTGAGCGTATCCGTCATTTCATGCTCGGAGTTAGAGACAAGAGAGTTCCAGCATCCTGTTCGGAGATCGCGTCGAGTCCTCCGATTCGTACTCTGCTCGCACCTCCCGCCAGGGCGGCAAAACCGGCTTCGAGCTTCGCGTGCATTCCGCGATTGACTGTTCCATCGGCCACGAGCGCGTCGACTGTTTGTTGATCGAGCGATCTGATTACGCTCTGTGTCGAATCGAGCACACCCGAAACGTCAGCTACCATCAACAGCTCTGCACCGAGCGCGGCGGCGATTGCCGCCGACGCATCGTCCCCGTTCACATTGAGGGCGGAGCCGTCATCGGAAGCAGCATCGATTCCAACAGGAGATATCACGGGCAGAAACAGGCTCGCCAGCAGTGATTCGATCACAATCGGATTGATCGATGTCGGCTTCCCTGCCCGACCGAATTGTTCGACGTCAATCGGCTCGGCGGAGATCATTCCGCCATCTTCTCCAGACACCCCAACTGACGGCACACCTGCCGAGCTCAGCGCTGCAACCAGTCTTTTGTTCGCGCTTCCGGAAAGCACCATTCTGACGAGGTCCATGTCCTCGGTCGTGGTGATGCGTCGACCATTGACGAATGACGGCTCTCGACCCATCTGGCGTTGCAGCGCCGAGATTTCGTCACCACCGCCATGCACGACACACATCGAGCCTGGCGCTCTGTTCCATCTCTTGCGAAGCGACGTGATGAGCGCAGGATCGGACTGCACCCGTCCACCGAGTTTGATGACCGTGATCACGCGGGCAGTCCCATCGTTTCTTCGAACCCGAGCATCAGGTTCGCATTCTGAACTGCCTGGCCCGCAGCTCCCTTCGTCAGGTTGTCGATCGCCGACGTGATGATGAGTGACGGTGCTGATGTATTCGCCGCCGGCACAGCTGAGATCCTTACGACATTTCTTCGCACGACGTCACGCAGCGATGGAGTCGTATCAGAAATCTCGATGAATGGCTCGCCCGCGTATGCTTTCGACCATACCTCGAGAGGATTGTCGATCGCTTCGTTGAGCCGGACTACAATGGTCGCAAGAATGCCGCGTGCAACAGGCAGGAGATGGGGAGTGAAGATGAGATCGTTGTTCGACCCGAGCTCCTCGAGCAGCGCGTTCATCTCCGCGAGGTGGCGATGGTTATTCCCTACGCCATACGCCCTGAAGTCCTCACTGATCTCCGCAAAAAGCAAATCCGGCCTCGGCGTAAATCCCGCGCCGGTCACTCCACTTGCAGCGGAGACCGCTATCGTCGAGCGTGGCTCGATGAGGTTCGCCGATATGAGAGGTGCAAGCGCGACGAGAATCGCCGTTGGATAGCATCCCGGATTCGAGACGACGTCTGCGCCTGTGACATTCGCCCGGTTGAGCTCCGTCATTCCATATGGAACGGAGCCGTTGCCAAGGCTTCCGTGGTTTCCTGGCCGCAGATCGGATGACAGGTCGACAACCTTCGCGCCTGCCGATCTCGCGCGCTTCACCCAATCGATCGACGCACCGTGTGGAAGAGCACTGAAGACAATATCCGCCTTGTCGAGCGGCGCGTCTTCAGTCGCAATGAAGGTTACGTCACGATTGCCAATGCGAACACTCTGCCCCCGTTGACCGTGGGCAGTTGCGAAGCTGAGCTCCATTTGAGGATGGCGATCGACCAGCAGGCATAGCTCGCGCCCCGCATAGCCGCTCGCCCCGAGGACGCCGACCGAAACTTTATGCACAATGAATGCATAACATTGCAGTCTGGCTCCGTCAATCAGATCGTGGCGGAGTTGCTACGCCGGCTTTACTGCGGCTCTCCCGCGAGAGTTTTGATGCGGCGCACAACCCGGTCGCGTGCAAGCCCGGAGCGGCAGACTATGAGAATGGTGTCATCCCCGCCAATCGTGCCGAGTATATCCGGCCATCCTTCGCCGTCGAGCGCGGCGGCGATGGGCTGAGCACCTCCGGGGACGGTTCTGAGAACGATCATCTCGCTCACGCCATCCACGCGCAGAAAGAGCTGCGGCAGGAGCGTCTCGAGCGCGGCCCGACTCTCTTCGATCGTTCCGTCAGTGACAGCGTAGCGGGCTCCTTCGGGCGTCGGCACACGCGCCAGCCGAAGCTCTCGCAAGTCTCTCGAAAGTGTGGCCTGCGTGACGTCCCATCCCCTGTGCAGCAGCAGCTTTCTCAAGTCCTCCTGGCTGCTTACCGCTCGCGACTCGACTACTTCAAGAATTGCCGACTGCCGCTCTCGCTTGTTCGCCATTCATTACCCTCCGCCGGACACATTACCACCTCGGCGGCGGCGCGGCGAGTGCGCAGGCCCCTGAGGATTGACCCTAGGGTCGATTTTGATTAAATATACGGACGAAATGTATAGATATTTAGGAGAGCTATGATAAAGACAATTGCCCTCGCCTATTCCGGCGGACTTGACACTTCTATCATCGTCCCGTGGCTCAAGGAGCACTACGGCGGCGCGAAGATCGTTTGCGTTGCTGCAGATATCGGTCAGGGAGACGAGCTCGAAGGCGTCCGCGCCAAGGCGATCGCCTCCGGGGCCGACGAGTGCTTCGTCGAAGACCTGCGCCAGGAGTTCATTGAGTCCTTCGTCTGGCCAACTCTCCGCGCCGGCGCGATCTACGGTCGCAAATATCTCCTCGGCACCTCAATGGGCCGTCCGCTCATCGCCCGGCGCCAGGTCGAAGTTGCCCGGCGTGTCGGAGCAGATGCGCTTGCTCATGGATGCACCGGCAAGGGAAACGACCAGGTTCGGTTCGAGCTCACGTATGCTGCGTTCGCTCCCGATCTCCCTGTCATTGCGCCGTGGCGCGAGTGGGACATTCGGAGCCGCGAGGATGCACTGGATTACGCCGCGAAGCACAACGTTCCGGTCACTGCATCACGCGAGAAGATTTATTCGCGTGACCGCAACATCTGGCATATCTCGCATGAAGGCGGAGTACTCGAGGATCCTTCGCAGGGCCCGCCCGAAGATCTCTTCATGCTTACGACGTCGCCTGAACTTGCGCCGAACGAGCCTGAGGAAGTTTCCATCGGCTTCAATCAGGGCACGCCAGTCGCAGTCAATGGCGTATTCCTCGACCCTGTCGCCATCCTGACGACTCTCAACCAGATCGCTGGACGTCACGGTGTTGGACGAATCGATCTCGTCGAAGACCGCCTCGTTGGAATGAAATCACGCGGCGTCTATGAGACTCCGGGCGGAACGCTGCTCTACACTGCTCACAGCGAGCTCGAGCAGCTCATTCTCGACCGGCGCACTCTGGCAGCGAAGGATCTCATTGCTCCGCGCTATGCCGATCTCGTTTACGAGGGACGCTGGTGGACGACCGAGCGCGAGGCGTACGACGCATTCGTCAATGTCACTCAGGAGCGCGTCACCGGCGGTGTCACCCTGCGCCTTTACAAGGGCAACGTTACTGTCGTTGGCCGCGCGAGCGAGTATGCATTGTACGACGAGCGGTTCGTCACGTTCGGCGAGGACGATGTGTATCAGCAGAGCGACGCAGCTGGTTTCATCAGGCTCTATTCCCTTCCCGACCGCGTTCGCGCGATCCGCGATCGTGAGCTCGCAGCGAAAGCGGTCGCGCCTGTCACTGCGCCTGATGAAGCGCCGGTCCTTGCCGCCTCCTGGCAGGATTGACAGTCGTGGCTGCCGAGCAGAAGTCGCATAAGCTGTGGGGCGGAAGGTTTTCCGTCCCGACAGCTGCTGCTCTCGAAGCACTCAATCGCTCGATTGGAACTGATTTTCGGCTCTGGCCGCACGACGTGCGTCTCTCACAGGCGTGGGCGATGGCGTTGTGGGGAGCGGGCGTGCTCACGCTCGATGAGAGCCGCGAGATAGAGAGTGGGCTCGCGCGCGTAGGCACTCGTCTCAGCGAGGGTGCCCTGCCCCAGCCGTCCGATGAAGACGTGCACACGATGATCGACCGCCTTCTTCACGAAGAGATCGGCGACGTCGCATCGAAGCTGCACACCGGCAGAAGCCGCAACGATCAGGTCTCGACTGCAACGCGTCTCTGGACGATGGAGATGTGCAACGAGCTCGATCAATCCGTTCGCGCGCTTCAACAGGTGATGATCGATCACGCGCGCGCCCTCGAGCATGATCTGATGCCGTCGTACACGCATCTGCAACGTGCTCAACCTGTCGCAGGCGCGCATTGGATGCTTTCGCATTTCTGGCCGCTCGAGCGCGATCGTGCGCGCATTGCGTCAGTCGCTCGTTCCACCGCCGTTCTTCCGCTTGGGTCGGGCGCAATCGCCGGCTCGGCGTATCCAGTCTCGCGTGTGCTTCTCCAGGGAAGTCTCGGGTTTTCTGCTTTGTCGCAGAACAGCATCGACGCGGTTGGCGATCGCGATTTCATCGCCGAGACGCTGTTCACCGTCGCGATGATCGGAGCACATCTCTCTCGCCTCGCTGAAGATCTCATTCTGTATGGATCGAGCGAGTTTGGATTTGCGAAATTCGGTGAGACGTTCACCACGGGCTCGAGCATGATGCCGCAGAAGCGGAATCCTGATGCGCTCGAGCTGGCTCGCGCATCGGGCGCGCGAACACTTGGCGATCTCACTGCATTGCTCGCAACGCTCAAGGGATTGCCAAGCGGTTACAACAAGGATCTTCAAGACGACAAGCGCGCGTTGTTTGGCGCTGTCGATCTGATCATGCTCGTTCTTCCCGCTGTTGCTGGCACTCTTGCCGAGATCACGTTCGATCGCGAACGGATGCGTGCAGCGTTATCGAGCACGATGATGGCGACAGACCTGGCTGACTACCTGGTAGGGAAGGGATCGACCTTCCGCGATGCGCACGAGGCCGTTGGGTTGCTAATTCGTGAAGCAGAAGGGAAGAGCTGCGAGCTGACGGCACTGCCCCTCTCGAGCTTCAGTGCTGCGCACCCGATGTTCGGCGACGATGTGATGGAGTGGCTCGACCCAGTGCAGTCGGTCGCACGGCGCAACGTCCCCGGCGGAACGGGACCTGACGCCGTAAGGGTGCAGCTGGATGCAGCCATTGCTGCGGTCAGGCCGGCCAGAGACACCCCTCGGGGAAATGAGTTGAATCTGCGAGCGATTTGATTCTTATCTAACTCATACAACAAGAAAACGCCGGGCTTATTGCCCGGCGTTTTCCTTTCCTTCTTTCTTTTTCTCTTTTTTCTTCTTAGAATGAGATTCCGAACGTCACGGGAATGAACTGGGTCGCGCTTCCATCGGTGAAGACGTGGTGGAAGCGTGCTTCGATGAACGTGTTGAAGCCGCTCAGCGGGAATGAAGCTCCAATTCCGCCATTGATGCCAGCCTTGTTCTCTGTATCTGAGTCGAAGTTGTCTCCGTGTACCTTCAGCGAGTAGATACCCCCGCCGCCGATGAGATAAGGGCTGATGCCCGTGCCGGGAAGCGAATACACCAGGTTTGCGGTCGCTGCGGCGATGCTGGCCGACTCGACCGTGCCCGATCCGGGGATCGTGATGATCGCGTCATCCTTGAGATTCAGCTTGTTGTACATCCCGTCGATGCGAATTCCGAGCGGCGTGCCGACCGACTTGAACATCAGGGACACCGTTCCGTTGTAACCGGTGGTGTAGAAGTCCCCAAAGTCTCCGAAAGGGATGGCCGCACCGCCGGAGATGCCGACGCTGAGTGCCTTGGATGATTGTGCCGAGCTGGTCGAGGTAAGGACCGCGACTGCCGCAACGGCTGCGAGCGCGAGTGAGATTCTTTTCGAGATGCCTTTCATAAGTCTTGCTCCTGCAGGAGTACTTGGGTTTGTCGTGCGTTAGACCCCATGCGTATTCCATGGGTACCGCGGGGAGCGGCAATTGTTGCACCCACAACGCAACGACGGTGTAAATTTAAATATCCTTTTTGAGTAGGATATTTTTGCATGCGCGCATATACCGTTGCCGCCGTTGCAGTTACCCTCAAAGTACCAGCAAAATGGATCGACAACGTCCTTTCACATCACTCGGTCCACGGCGTCATTCAGGCTCGGCAAGGAGTGACACGGCGGCTGTCTCCTCAAGCCGTTACAATCCTCGCGATCGCGCTCCAGCTCGTCCGCTCAGCCTCACTCCCGCTTAGTCGCGCACTCGACATCGCTCAGCGGGCCGTCCAGGCCGGTACGCCCGAGGCAAGGGTGCAGCTGTCGCCGTCGGTTGGCCTGGTGGTCGACACATCAGCCATCCGGACAGAGACGTCGGCTCGTCTCGCCGAAGCCGTCGAGATCGCGCCACGACCCAGACGCGGCCGTCCTCCAGGATAAAAGAAGAAGGGCGCCCTTCAGCGCCCCTCTCAATTCAAACCTGGCGTAACCCCGCCTCAGCCGCTCTTCGTGACGTTCTCAGCTGCTGGACCCTTCTGTCCTTCGACGATGTCGAACTCCACCGTATCACCTTCGGCGA
>JBDTNA010000021.1:0-17468 GCA_039933985.1 Gemmatimonadales bacterium
GCATGCGGGCGGCGACATACAGGGCGGCATCGTCGTACGCGAATGCGACTTCAGTGCGAACCGACGGCGATCCGCCTTCCACTGGCTCGCGCTGCGTGAATTGCGTAACCCAGTGAGCGTTGCTCCATACCGCGTCGTCGATCTTCCCATCAATTCTGGGTGACGACGTCGTCAGCTTCATTGCCTGAACTGCTGCAACCGTCGCAATCGCGCGAGTCGAATCAGCGGGTTGATTCGGTCGAACCGGATTCTGTGCGTTCACGACTGAAGTCGCGCCGATCAGGCCCAGCATCATCGAGCACTGGCGAACCAGGTTTCCGCGCAGGTCTTGCATTTTGAGTCAAAGTTCAAGTGGATGCCAAAATTTTGGCACTTACAGGTATCAGAAATCGCGAGGGTTGCTGTTCTATTCCTATCGAATGCTTTGAAGTGCCGACTGCGCTTCGCCCGCGGGAGAGTCGGGCATTGGTGGGAGGCTCATCGTGATCCGTCCTGTCGCTTCCTCGCTTTCTCGATCATTCCCGCAAGCCGCGCCAGCTCTTCGTCGTTCAGGTCCGAGCCTGCGCGGTCGATAAGTGTCGCCATCGCCTGCTCGGCCGATCCGTTGAAGAACGTCTTTATCATGTGACCGATCATCGATTCTCTCGCCTTGTCTCTGTCGACAACTGCCCGGTAGAGATACCGGACGCCATCCTGCACATGTGTCAGGTGGCCCTTGTTCTCGAGAATCCGAAGCATCGTGCGAACAGCGGTCGAAGTCGGCGGGTCCGGCAGATCTGCCGTGACGTCCGCCGCGGTCGCCGACCCCCGCCGGTAAACAATGTCCATGATCTGCCGCTCTCTGCGGCTAAGGTCCACATGCGGTTCCTTGCGTCTCATAGGCATCACCGATCAAGGGGTCGGAGCGTTTGAAAGTTTCAAAGGGTCAGAGCGGGTGAAAGACGATTGCTCACGGAATCAAACGCTCAGGCCCAGCTGATTAATCCTGTGTGCCAAGAATTTGGCACCTGCCAAAATATTGGCAGGTCTCTCGATTCCTGTCAAGAGCGAGATTATTTGTCGATGGATACTCGCCGAGCTCGCCTCATCGTCGGATCACTCGTGCTGACCTTCGTGATCATCAGGGTGATGCTGCACATGTCACCCGACTCCGACTTCGGTGTCGCAGGCTACAACATCCATCACCTCTTTACAGGAATTTTACTTATCACGATCGGCGGAATCCCCCTCACCCTCTTCCCCGGAAGATCGGTTCTACTCGATCTTTCGGCTCTGCTCTTCGGCGCCGGACTTTCACTGATGCTCGACGAGTGGGTGTACCTGATCGCGACCGACGGCACAAACGCATCCTACCTGCTTCCGGTATCGCTTCGCGGCGGAATCATCATGATCGCGCTTGCTGTCCTCTACGTCGGGATACTTTATATGGTATCGAACAAGCGGCGCTGACTGCGCCGACCACAACTTCTTCGAAGTGAGACCTGGTTATGCGCAAATCCGTCAGACTCGCAATCATCGCCACCCTTGCTCTTCCCGCTGCCGCATTCGCTCAGGCAGCGATCAAGCCCGGTCCGCCGCTCAAGGAGTCGGATCTCGACAGAAGCGCCAAGGCGTGCACGGACTTCTATCAATTCGCGAACGGCGGCTGGCTCGCCAGCAATCCGGTGCCGGCCGCTTTCTCGAGCTGGGGCAGCTTCACTGAGCTAACCGAGCGCAACAACCTGGTTCTGCGTGACGTTCTCGAATCGGCCGCGAGTGCCGCAAAGACAACCACCAATCCCGATACGAAGAAGCTCGGGACGTTCTACGCGAGCTGCATGGATTCAGTCGGAGCCGAGACCGCCGGCACAAAACCGCTCGCCGATGAGCTCGGCCGGATTAACGCAATCGCCGATCGCGCATCACTCAACGCGGAAATCACGCATCTCGGCGCCATCGGTCTCGCACCTCTGTTTGGATTCGGTTCAGATCAGGATGCGAAGAACAGCTCGCTCGTAATCGTCAGCGCAAATCAGGGCGGTCTCGGACTTCCGAACCGAGACTACTACACGAAGACCGACGCACGCTCAGAGACTATTCGTACAGCGTATGTCGAGCACATCGGCAAGACTCTCCAGCTGCTGGGAGAATCTGCCGAATCGGCGACAGCCAGTGCCGGCAGGGTCATGGCGCTTGAAATGGCGCTCGCGAACGCATCGCGGACACCGGTGCAGCTTCGCGATCCGATCGCGAACTACAATCCGATGCCGATCACCGCGTTGACCGAGATGACGCCAGGATTCAACTGGACGACGTACATGGCCGGCCTGGGTCTCACCGGAATGACGAGCGTGAATATCGGACAGCCCGATTTCTTCAAGGGGCTGAACACAGTGTTGACGCAGGTCCCGCTCGATGACTGGAAGGCCTATCTCAGATGGCGTCTCGCAGATCGCGCCAGCCCGTACCTCGGCACGGCGTTCGTCAACCAGAATTTTGCATTCCGCTCGACGCTTACCGGCGCGCGACAGATGCAACCCCGCTGGCGGAGATGTCTCAACTACTCCGACGGAGTTCTTGGCGAAGCACTCGGACAGGAGTACGTGAAGGTCGCGTTCACGCCTGAGGCAAAAGCCAAAGCGGTTGAGATGATCGAGAACCTTCGCGCAGTCATGCGCGATCGCATCACTCACGCCGACTGGATGGCCGATGCGACGCGCAAACAGGCGCTCGCGAAGCTCACTTCATTCAACAAGAAGATTGGATATCCCGACAAGTGGGAGGACTACTCGAATCTGACAGTCGTCGAAGGGCCTTTCGGAACCAACTGGCTCAACTCGCGCAGCTACGGGCTCAAGCGCGACATCGCGAAAGTCGGACAGCCAGTAGACCGTGGCGAGTGGTTCATGACTCCGCCAACTGTCAACGCCTACTTTTCGCCGCAGCTGAATGAAATCGTGTTCCCGGCCGGACGTCTTCAGCCGCCGTTCTTCCATCCGACATACGACGAGGGTGCAAACTACGGCGGAATCGGCGGAACGATCGGTCACGAGATGTCCCATGGGTTCGACGATCAGGGGCGGCAGTTCGACGCGAGCGGCAATCTCACCGACTGGTGGACCGCATCGGATGCGAAGAACTACACCGATCGCGCAAAAGTCGTGGAGGATCAGTACAACGCCTATATGGTGCTCGACAGTCTGCACGTGAACGGCAAGCTGACGCTGGGCGAGAATCTCGCAGACGTTGTGGGCGTGTCGGTTGCTTACGATGCGCTCCAGAAGGCGCTTGCCGGCAAACCGCGAACGATGATCGATGGCTTCACTCCCGACCAGCGGTTCTTCCTCGCGTACGCTCAGGCCCGTCGTGCGAATTCGCGTCCGGAGCAGCTGCGGCTTCAGATTCAGACGGATCCGCATTCACCTGGAATCTTCCGCGTGAACGGCCCGCTCTCCAACATGCCGCAGTTTGCGAAGGCGTTCGGCTGCAAGTCAGGAGATCCAATGGTACGATCAGACGCGATACGCGCGAGCATCTGGTAAGACGGTGCTCCATTGACCGCACAAAATGACGCGGCACTCGGGACGATTGTCTGTCCCCAGTGCGGCGGCTCGAACGGCGCCGATGCTGTCTTCTGCGGAAATCCCGACTGCAGAAAGGCTCTCGGCGCCTTTCGCTATTCCGAAGAGGAGATAAGGAAAGAGAGCCGCGTTCACGAGAAGGTCGCCGACCGCATCGCCGCTTTCATCGGACATCCGTACTTCATCGTGGTTCACGCGGTATGGTTTTTTCTCTGGGTCGCGGTGAACACTGGAATCGTGATGATCTCGCGACGGTTCGACGTTTATCCGTTCGGACTTCTCGGAATTCTTCTTTCGGTTGAAGCGATATTCATCACTGGATTTCTGCTCATCAGCCAGAATCGGCAGAGCTCGTTCGCCGAAAAGCGGAGCGAGCTCGACTATGAGGTCAACGTTCGTACTTTTCGAGAGATACAGAACCTGAAGGAAATTCTCGCAGACATGCGGTCAAGAATCGAGCGGATAGAGGAATCGAAGAAATGAACCACGCCGAGCTCGCAGCGGACGAAATCCATCGCGCGTTGCGCGGGCCGGCGTGGCACGGGTCATCACTTCAGGAGCTCCTTGCCGCCCTCTCGGCAGAAGAGGCAATTCAGCGCCCGATTCCGACGGCCCATAACATCTGGGAGCTGGTGCTGCACATTACATCATGGTCGAACATCGCTCTTCGCAGGATTACAGGTGGCCAGGTCGAGCCACACGAAGACGAGGACTGGCCTGTTCCCGGCGAGATGACTTCAGAACAGTGGGACGCAGACCGTGAAGCGATGAAGGAGAGTCACGAGCGATTGACCGAGGTCGTGACAGGCCTCACTGACGATCAGATACTCGCGAAGGCGCCGAAGAGCAGCAACTCAGTTGCGGTAATGCTTCACGGAGTTGCACAACATGATGCGTATCATGGCGGTCAGATTGCGTTGCTCCGGAAAGTGGTAACGACAAAACACAGACGCGCTGCGATCTGAAACGAGAGGAACCAAATCGATGATCGCCCCCCATCGCACGATCCGGCCCGGAACGGACGAGTACCCGCCTTATACAGCTGAGTACGTATCACGGGTACCTGATGGCGACATCGTCGACATCCTCAGCCGGCAGATCTCCGAGACGATATCGCTTCTCAATTCGATTCCCGAATCTCGCGCTGACTATCGCTACCAGCCTGAGAAGTGGAGCATCAAGGAAGTCGTCGGACACATGGGCGACGCCGAGCGCGTGTTTTCCTACCGCGCTCTCCGCTTCTCTCGCGGAGACACTACGCCTGTCGAGGGATTCGACGAAAACACCTACGTTCTGAATTCGCCATTTGCGCGCGCATCCTTCGCGAATCTCACCAACGAGCTCGAGCATATCAGGCGGGCGACGATTCATCTCTTCGCAAATCTGGATTCCGACGCGATGGACCGCCGCGGAGTTGCCAATGGACTCGATGTCTCTGTTCGCGGACTCGCTTTCATCATCGCCGGACACGAAAGCCATCACCTGAATACTCTTCGCACGCGATATCTCAGCAGGAAACCCGAGTAACATGAACCGTCGCTCATTCGTCCACCGGGCCACCGTTACGGCAGCCGGTTTCGGAATTCTTCGCGAGCTGCAGGCATGCGCGCCACTGCAGCCCGCGGCTCCTGTTCCGCCTCCCGCACCCGAAATTCTGCCTGGCACGTTCGCCGAGCTCAGAGACCGCTACTTCGTGTATCACCTCGACAAGAATCCGGTGACGTCGACGTATCTGGGGGGCGATGGATATAGCCCCGTGCTCGCCGACGCGAACACGCGATTGCGAAACTATACGCCGGAGTCGATCAACGATGAGCTCAAGCTGTACCGATCTCTTCGCGCATCTATCGCGCAGATTCCACCAGACACTCTGACGAATGCGAGAGATCGCGCCGACCAGCAATTCATGACGTCGCAGCTCGATTTCCTCATTCATCAGATGGGCGACCTGAAGTATTACCAGCGTGCGGTCGATACCTACGTCGCCGAGCCATTTCGCGGTATCGACTGGCAGATACAGCAGATGCCCGAGCTGGAGGGTGGCTTGCTCGGCAACGAAGCCGATTGGCAGCAGGTCGTCACCCGCTCGATGGCGATCCCCGTGTATCTCGAGTTCGCGAAGCAGAATCTTCTCGCGGGCAAGACTGCCGGCAGAATTCCCGACAAGCGGATGGTGCAGCGGGATGGAATTAACGGCAGCCGCGCAAACGCCGAATATTTTCGCGACACGCTTCCGAAAACTGCGCAGCGTTTCATTGGAACACGGCCCTTTGCTGCGACGATGCAGGCTCAGATTCTCGGCGCGGGTATCGCGGCAGCGAATGCATGGGAACAGTTCGCGGTTTTCCTCGGGCGGACGTACGACGTCAACGAGGCGGCCGACCGATACGCGGCAGGGGAACAGGAATACGAGTGGCGGGTGCACAACGTGCTTCGCGATCCACGCAGTGTGCCCCAGCTCTACGAATATGGAGCTGCGCAGGTCGCTCTTTACACGGGAAAGATTGTCGGTGTCGCTCGCGAATTCTCGGCAAACGCGAAGATGGGCCTTCCGTTCGGATCCGACGCCGACAACTACTCGAGCGTCAAGCGTGTTCTCGAATTTCTCGGGAAGGATGCGCCAAAGGATGATGACCAGCTTTTCAAATGGTACAGGGACGCCGGCGCGCGCGCAGTTGCATATGGACGGGAACACAAGCTCTTCGATGTACCGACGACATATCGGCTCGACGTCGTTCCAACTCCGCCCGTTCTGCAAAGCTCGATCGATGCCGCCTACTACCCCGCGCCGCCGTTCAAGAAAACGGGCGTAGGCCGCTTTTACCTGACGCCGACCGGAAATAGTGCCGAGGCGCTCAAGCTCAACAATTTCTCGTCGATCGCCGACACCGCGATTCACGAAGGATTCCCTGGTCACGACTGGCACTTCAAGTACATGACCGAGCACAAGGATCAGATCTCGAACATCCGATGGCTCACGCCGGGAGCCGTCGAAGATTCATCCGCGATGTGGAGCGACTCCATGGCGACCGAAGGGTGGGGCCTTTATAGCGAAGAGCTGATGAGCGAGCCGGTTCCCAATCACAAGTACGGATTCTATTCACCAGGCGAGTATCTGTACGAGCTTCAGGGGCAGCTGCTTCGCGCCGTGCGCATTCGAGTTGACGTGGGAATACACACGGGACGAATGACGTTCGACGATGCGATTGACTACTTCACCGAGCACGTGCTGTTCACTCCTGGCGCGAGGCTTCGCGCGGCGAGTGATCCAGCAGCGAAGGCTGCCTTCGACTCGGCATCACGGGCGATCTATCGCTACTCGAAGTGGCCGACGCAGGCGATCACGTACAATCTTGGAAAGAACGCGATCATCGAGCTGCGCGATTCATGCAAGGCGCGGATGGGTGAATCGTTCGCGGCGAGGAAGTTCCACGAGAGATTCATGTCACAGGGACAGATTCCCGTAGCGTTCATCCGCGATTCCTTCCTCGAGGAATGCGCCCCCACCGGAACAGGCACATGACCACACGAAGAAGTTTTGTCTCGGGACTTGCCGCCGCCGGGTTCGGCGCGACAGCAATGTTTCGCGAGAACGCGATCGGGTCGCTCTTCAAGGCGAACATGATCGCCGGCGATCGATCGCCCGCAGACGTGGCCGAAGACGAATCGTATTGGGCGGAGATTCAGCGCGCATTCGACGCCGATCGAACGATGATAAATCTGAATAACGGCGGAATCAGCCCGACGCCGAGTCACGTGCTCGAAGCGATGATCCGCGATTTGAGATTCACGAACGAGCTTCCTGTCGAGCACATGTGGCGCGTGCTCGAGCCGCGCATTGAGAGCGTTCGCCGCGATCTCGCGCGCGAGTTCGGATGCGATCCGGAAGAGATGGCGATCACGCGCAATGCTTCCGAGGCGAACGAGATCATGATCTTCGGTCTCGATCTTAAAAAAGGCGATGAAGTCGTCGTCTCGAATCAGAACTATGGCCGCATGCTGACTGCGTGGGATCAGCGCGTGCGTCGCGAAGGGATCGTTGTCAAGCCGATTTCCTTCAAGGTGCCGCCTCCATCGCAGGCGTACATCGTCGATCAGTTCAAGGCAGCGGTGACGCCGAGGACGCGGATCATTGAAGTGCCGCACATCACCAACCTCACCGGACAGATCATGCCGATTCGCGAGCTCGTCGAGTTCGCGCGTCCTCTGGGAATCGAAGTTCTGGTCGATGGTGCACATGCGTTCGCGCACTTTCCGTTCAAGCGCGACGACCTGGGCGCCGACTACTACGGAACGAGTCTTCACAAATGGCTGCTCGCTCCGATCGGCACGGGCTTTCTCTACGTGAGAAAAGACAAGCAGAAGAAACTCTGGCCGCTGATGGCGGCGGCGACAACGCAGGACAACGACATCAGGAAGTTTGAGGAAATCGGAACGCATCCGGCGGCGAACCACAACGCAATCTCAGCCGCGCTCGCCTTTTATCGCGGCATCGGAGCGGATCGGAAGATCGCGCGTCTTCGCTATCTCCGGGATCGGTGGGCGAAGCGGCTGCTGGCTGAGAGTCCGCGCTTCAAGATTCTTACACCGCTCGACAGTCCCTACTCGGGAGCGATTGCACTCGTCAGCGTCGCAGGACTCAAGTTTGGAGAGCTCGGAGCATGGCTCTTATCGAAGCACCGCATCGTGAACACTCCGATCGAGCATAAGGAGTTCACCGGGCTTCGCATTACTCCCAATGTCTACACGACGATCGACGAGATCGACACGTTCGCGGACAAGATGATCGAGGCGACGAAGAAAGGCATCACCTGACCTGAGGCTACTTTTTTACAAGCTCGATTCGACGATTCTGCTCGCGCCCTTCGGGCGTGCTGTTTGATGCAACGGGTCTTGTGCCACCCATCGCGACGGTCGAGAGCCGCGAACCGTCGATTCCGAAGTTCGACGTCAAATACTCCTTCACAGCCTGCGCTCGCCGGTCCGAGATAACCTGGTTGTCGCTGGACGATCCGAAATTGTCCGTGTGCACCTCGATCGCAAGCTTGAGACTCGGATGTGATGAAATCATATCTCCGATGAGCTTGAGCGATGGGGCCGACTCGGGACGTATGAGGTCACTGCCTACGTTGAACAGAATTCCGCGTATGGCAACACGTCCCTTCGCCGCGAGCTCTTCGTAGGCGGGCGCTCGTCCTGCCGCGATGCGCACACCGCTGATCCAAATAGGAATGTTCTGATCGATCACGGCCGAATCCGCGCGACCGACAAAATCAAATTTCAGTCTGGTCGCTTTACCAAAAGTCGCTCCAGGGGCATCCAGCACGCGCACGCTACCGACGTAGATGCGAGCGCCAGAGCGATCGATTGCAATACTGTAATGCATCGTTCGCGTATCGTCGAAGTCTGCGATCATCCGATCGACTCCAGCGCTGACCGCGGGCTGGCCACCCGCCGACACCGTCGCGAAATGGGGGCCAACATCGATCACGGTCTGACGACTACTGCCGGGCGCGGAGATGCGAAGCACCTGCGCTCCCGGGATGTACATGTCGAAATCGATTGTGAATCGCTCGGGCAGCGTGTCTTTCAGGACGGCGACATAGCTCGCCGGTGGCCGCGCAAACAGAAACGGCCGGCCTTCCCGCGGCTCGATCGCAAGTCGTGCTGTCGCCTCGGTCAGTCTCCTCATGACGCTCGTTGCGCCGAGAACTGCCTGAAAATCTTCAGCGTACAGAACGCGCTCACCCGGGACGAAATCGTACGCGCCAGAGTGAGCTACAGCGTTCTGTGCTGATAGATCGCAGGTCGAAAAAGCAGCGAAAACAATTGCGCCAAAAACCGCAAGCGATGTAGTGAAGCGGGAGGACATCTGACTCCGTTTACTCGATCAATCCTTTCTGGTCTTGCTTCCCTTGGGACGTCCACCCTTACGGGCGGCCTTTCCATCTTCGATCATCTGATCAAAGGCGGCCTTTGCATCCTTCATCAGCGCGGCGTGCGATGCACGACGTTCCTTTTCGGCGCGCTTCTTCTCATGCTGATAAATGGCCTGTGGTGTCTTTGTCTTTGGCATCTAGACTTCGCCTTCCTTGAATTTCAGGTCACATACTCGCAGCGCCCCGCTGGCCGATCCGCCGCGGAGCGCTTTCGCATGCCTGAAATATAACGATTTTTTGGCGTTATTGAAGGTCTAACCCACGTGCAACCTTGTGTCCGGCTTGAAGTTGCCGTTGTCGGCTTCAGCCACCAATCCTTGAAATCTTCACCACGGATTGCACGGATTCACACGGATTGAACACGGAAAGTGGTTGGAAACACCCGGTGAGACAATTCTCTCACCAAGCTCGGAGCCCCCTTTGTTTTGGGAAACTGCCCTCTCCCGCGAGCAGTTCCCAACATAGCGACTGAATTCTCGGACTCTATATTGAAGGTTGGACTGGAGAAGCCCTCCGAGAACGTAGTTTTCCGTGTTCAATTCGTGCGATTCCGTGTAATCCGTGGTGAGAGTAGTTCCTCCTTTCCTCACACCCTCCGCAACTCCGGAAATTTCCAGAACGCCCACAGCGCATACATCAGCATGACCACTCCACCGATCCCGATCGCCCATTGAACGCTCGTTGCTCTCGCGACAGCCCCCGCGATCAATGAACCGATCGGGCCGAATCCGACGTAGACAAAGACATACGCGGCCATGACTCTGCCGCGGAGCTCATCGGGCACAGACGATTGAAGTATTCCGTTTGCCAGAGCTCCATTTATCAGCATCGTAAACCCGAGGAAGAGGAGCACACCAGCGGCGACGGGTCTGACATTCACGAAGGAGAACAGAATCGTGAGCGATGCGAACGTGATCGCCGACGTCATAAAGAGTTTTCCTCTTCGGATGCGGGAGCCGAGCGCGGCGAGAGTCAGCGCGCCAGAGACTGCCCCCAGGCCGACGAATGTCACCAGAAGCCCATACCCACTGGCATCGGTGTTCAGTACGTCGCGCGCGATCACCGGCATGAGCGTGATGTACTGAAACCCGAATATCGCGTAGACAGCGATCACCCCCATCAGGCCGGTGATCTCTCGCCTCGACCTGATGTACGAGATGCCTTCCTTGAAATCCTCGAGGGGAGCGACCGGTCTCACAGACGGAACGAATTTCGGGAGCTTGATTGCGAGCAGGCAGCCAATAACAGCGATGTAGCTAAGCGCATTGATGCCGAAGCACCACGCGAGGCCCGCGCTGGCGATGACCGCGGCCGCGATGGACGGGCCGATGATTCGCGCGAGGTTGAAACCGCCCGAGTTCAGCGCAACGGCGTCGACGATGTCATCGCGGTTGACGAGCTCGACGATCAGCGATTGGCGTGCGGGAATCTCGATCGCACTGATGAGTCCGTTGATCGCCGAGAGTATGACGAGAAGCGAGATCGTTATTCGTCCGCTCCATACCGCCCACCACAGCACCCCGGCTTCAATTGAAAGCAGAACCTGCGCGATGGTTACGAGCTTGAGCTTGTCGCGCCGGTCAATGAGCACGCCGGCGTATAGCGAGAAGAGAAGTACGGGAAGATTTCCCGCAGCGGCGACGAGTCCGACAATGAATGCGCTATTCGAGAGCTGAAGCGCGAGCCATCCCTGCCCTACCTGCTGCATCCAGGTTCCGATCAGCGAGACCGTCTGCCCGATCCAGAAAAGCCTGAAATTCCGGTGTGCAACGAGCACGCGGAACGGATTCAAGCTGCGGGGCTGAGGAGGCATGTACTCTCAAAATACTGCGGACTCCGGGCTGCGGGACTGAACTCCGGACTCCGGTCTGCGGGCTAACTCCGGACTACGGGCTGCGAATTACCTGCGGACTTCGGATACGAAATTCGCTTTCGGTGAGTCGAGGTTCGTGTGGCTCGAGCGGGATCGGTTAGACCTGGCCGACGCAGGAGGTTCCAGTGACCGCAATCCGCAGGTAATCCGCAGCCCGTAGTCCGCAGTTGGCCCGCAGACCGGATTCCGAAGTTTAGTTCACATGCTGCGCCGCGCAGTATTATTAAGGATGCGGTCGCATACGTACTCGAAGTTCTCCCCGGAAATGGCTGATGCAGTCGATCTTCAGGCCCTCCTCGGAAAACTCGCGGATTTCCTCCTGCAATCCGGTTTCGCCGGCGGTCAGCAGAACGACCCCTGGGGCGACTACAACGAAGAAGCCGACCGCTCCCTCGAAGCGTTAAAGCAGGCAATCCTCGACGCCCTGATTGAGAGCGGTCAGTTCACGCCCGAGCTCCTCGAAGCACTGCGCGGCGACGGCGACGAAGACTCCGAAGAAAAACTCGCGAAGCTGTTGGACGATCTCGTGCAGCGACTGTCCGCCGAAGGTTACCTGAACGTCGACGCACCACCACAGGTACCTGCCGGACATCAGTCCGTCACCGGCCCCGGTGGTCTCGCGCACGCCGCGTCGAAAAGCGTTCAGTTCAATCTCACCGACAAGGCAATTGATTTTCTAGGCTACAAATCTCTGCGCAGCATCCTCGGCTCCCTCGGCAAATCGAGCTTCGGCAGTCACGACACTCCTTATCTCGCGACCGGCATCGAGGCGGACGGATGGAGCAAGCCGTACGAGTTCGGCGACGTCCTGAACCTCGACGTAAACCAGACCCTGCTCAACTCACTCGCCCGCACGGGATCGATCGAAGTGCCTATGGATCTCGACTACAGCGATCTCATGGTTCGCCAGTCCGAATATCGCTCATCATGCGCGACAGTGCTGATGCTCGACACTTCGCATTCGATGATCCTTTACGGCGAAGACCGTTTCACGCCGGCAAAGAAAGTCGCGCTGGCCCTCACGCATCTCATTCGCACGCAATTTCCCGGCGATACACTTCGCGTCGTCCTCTTCCATGACTCGGCCGAAGAGATACCGCTCGCGACTCTGCCGCAGGCGCAGGTCGGACCTTATCACACGAACACGGCCGAAGGCCTGAAGCTCTCGCGTCGTATCCTGACGGGCCAGAAAAAAGACATGCGGCAGATCGTGATGATCACCGATGGCAAGCCGAGTGCGCTCACGATGCCCAATGGCCTGATCTACAAGAATTCGATGGGACTCGATCTCGCCGTCGTGAGCGAGACACTGAAGGAAGTCGCAAATTGCCGACGCGCCGGGATCATGATCAACACGTTCATGCTCGCGCGCGACCGCGCGCTCGTCGAATTCGTGAAGAAGGTTTCCGAGATCAGCCGCGGCAAGGCATACTTTACCAACACGATGACCCTGGGCCAGTTCATCCTGATGGACTTCCTGCGAAAGAAGACAAGAAAAGTCTCGTAACCATCACAACACGGATTTCAACATGCGATTGAGGTTGAGCGCTCTCGTCCTTGTCGTCGCCGCTGCGTGCACGCCATCGGTCCGCACCACCCCTGTGCCCGAACCGTCCTACGACTTGCTCATCATCAATGGCAGAATTGTCGACGGAACCGGAAATCCCTGGTATCGCGGGGCGGTAGGTATCAAGGGGGACCGCATCACGTACGTCGGGCCGACGCTCGCGAGCATGCGGTCGAAGTACGTAGTGGACGCAAAGGAGCAGGTGATCGCCCCGGGATTCGTCGACATGCTCGGGCACTCCGAAGATGTGCTTCTCCGCCGGCCGCAGGCTGTTTCGAAAATCACGCAGGGAATAACGAGCGAGATCACGGGCGAAGTTCATTCCGCGTGGCCGAATGTCGCCCGCGGCGACAAGCCGAACCCCGAGGAGCCATGGACGTCACTCGGCGGATTTTTTGCCGAGCTCGACCGTAAGGGCGCCGCGATCAACCTCGGCACCTACGTCGGCACGAGCTCGGTGCGCGAAGCCGTGATGGGCCTCGAGTCCCGGCATCCAACTGCGACTGAGATGTCGCAGATGGGAGTACTCATCGATTCAGCGATGAACGACGGCGCAGTCGGGCTTGGCACGGGCCTGATCTATCTTCCGAGCACTTTTTTCAGCACGGAGGAGCTCATTGCGCTGACGAAGTACGTGGTTCCCTATCGTGGTGGGTATGCAGCGCATATCCGCAGCGAGGGATCGGCACTGCTCGAGGCGATTCGCGAGACAGTACGAATCGCAAGCGAAGCCGGAACGTGGGCTGAGATACGGCACATCAAGTCGCGTTCTGCAGAGCAGATGGCGGCCGGCCTGAAAATTATTGACTCAGCGCGGGTTGCTGGAATCGATGTAACAGCTGACCAGTATCCATACATCGCGAGCGGCACCGGACTCGCAGCGATGTTGAACACGTGGGTTCAGGAAGGCGGTCGTGATTCCATGGTGATTCGTCTCGCCGACCCGCAGGTGAGAGCGCGTCTCAAGACTGAGCTCGGAGAAGATTCCGCCCAGGGTATTCGTACAGCCGCGCGCACGATGGTCAACTCGGTTGGAGCCGATTCCCTGAAGAAATACCAGGGAAAGCGATTGACGGAGATCGCGCAGATGATGGGAGGTGGCCGCGATGCGTATGACGCAGCGTTCGACCTCCTCATCGCTGACAGGGGAAGAACGAGCGCGATCTATTTCTCGTTCAACGAAGAGGCACTTCGACTCGCGATGCAGAAACCGTGGGTCGCGGTCGGTCAGGATGCGGGAGCCGTGAGTCCTGATTCAACAGGCAAATGGGGTGAGCGCGGTCATCCGCGCGGCTTCGGAACGTTCCCCCGCATACTGGGCCGATACGTCAGGCAGGATTCGGTAATTACGCTCGAGTTCGCGATCCGGAAAATGACGTCACTCGCCATGCAGCGCGTTGGAATCAACGATCGTGGTTTGCTGAAGCCCGGCATGTTCGCTGATATCACCGTCTTCGATCCGAATACGATCATTGACAATGCGACTTTCGAGCAACCGCAGCAGCTTGCGACAGGGGTAACTCACGTCTTCGTGAACGGTGTCGCGGTCCTCACCGATGGCAAACCGACGGGATCGCTGCCGGGCCGGGCTCTGCGAGGCCCGGGTTACAAGAAACGGTAATTCGTTAATCGCTGGCTCGCGCGAGCGTCGGTCCTTAGCTTTGCGGACCTGACGCGGAGGCGCGACATAGATGCTTGAAAAGCTGACGCAGGCGCTGGAAGGAAAGTACCGGATCATAAAAGAGGTAGGACGTGGCGGCATGGCCACTGTATACCTCGCTGAAGACCTGCGACACGGCCGCGACGTCGCGGTAAAAGTCCTGCATCCCGATCTGTCGTCCGCACTCGGCTCAGATCGCTTTCTGCGCGAGATCCGCCTTGCCGCAAG
Organism: Gemmatimonadales bacterium; assembly: GCA_039933985.1. Classification (GTDB taxonomy): domain Bacteria; phylum Gemmatimonadota; class Gemmatimonadetes; order Gemmatimonadales; family Gemmatimonadaceae; genus UBA4720. The sequence continues at coordinate 14,828 of JBDTNA010000021.1, forward strand.
GTTGAATCATCCGCACATCCTGCCCCTCTTCGACTCTGGTGAAGCGGATGGATTTCTGTACTACGTGATGCCCTTCATTGTCGGAGAATCTCTCCGCGATTTCCTCAATCGAGAGGGAAGAATTTCAATCGACCAGGCCTGCACCATCACCCGGTCGATCGGAGGCGCGCTCGATTACGCTCACCGAAACCACATCGTTCATCGGGACATCAAGCCCGAGAACATCATGATGAACGAAGGCGAGGCGATGGTGATGGATTTTGGAATCGCCAAAGCTCTTACCGCTGCAAGCGCGGATACTCTCACGCAAATCGGCATGGTCGTTGGAACGCCGGCCTACGTGAGCCCCGAGCAGGCGGCCGGCGAGCTCGAAATCGACGGACGGAGCGATCAGTACAGCCTCGGCTGCGTCGTATTCGAGATGCTCAGCGGTGAGCGCCCGTTCACCGGCCCGACCGCGCAAGCTGTTCTTACCAAGCGCTTCAGCGAGCCAACGCCATCACTTCGCAAGAAGATGAAAGACATTGCCGATGAAACCGAATCAGCGGTTTCAAAAGCGATGGCACAGGATCCGGCTCAGCGTTTCACAACATCGAGCGAATTCGCAAAGGCCCTCGTTCCAGTGACAGTGATCACGCCCGTCGCTACTCCCGTTCCGGAAGGAGCACAGGTCGTCAAGTCCATTGCCGTGCTCCCCTTCACCAACACGAGCGCCGATCCGGAGAACGAATACTTCACGGACGGGATGGCCGAAGAGATCATCAACGCGCTGTCGAAGATCAAATCGCTCGGCGTTGCCTCACGCACGTCTACGTTTGCGTTCAAGGGAACAACCGAAGACATCCGCGCGATTGGCAAGAAACTCGAGGTTTCGGCGGTGCTCGAGGGAAGTGTGCGAAGGATGGGCAACAAGATCAGAGTGAGCGCACAGCTGATCAACGTTCTGAACGGGCTGCAGCTCTGGTCGGATCGGTATGACCGCGAGATGGAGGATGTTTTCGCGATTCAGGATGAGATCGCGCAGAACATCGTCAAGGCGTTGCGCGTAGTCATTAGCGAAGACGAGAAGAAGGCCATCGAGAAGGTCGCAACCGACAACGTGCAGGCGTACGACTACTATCTGCGCGGTCGTACGTACTTTCATCAGAACCGTCGAACAAGTCTCGAGTTCGCCCGAAAGATGTTCACGCGGGCAATCGAGGTCGATCCCAACTACGCGCGAGCATACGCGGGGATCGCTGACTGCTGCTCGATTCTCTACATGTACTTCGACGCGCGCGAGGCAAACCTCAAACAGGCGGACAAGGCCAGTCAGACAGCGCTCGATCTCGATCCTGATCTTGCCGAAGCGCACTCGTCGCGAGGTCTTTCGTATTCTCTGAGCAAGCGATACGAGAAAGCCCAGGAAGAATTCGAGATTGCGATGAAGCTCGACCCCAAGCTGTACGAAGCACCGTACTTCTACGGCCGTGCCTGCCTCGCACAGGGCAAGTCGTTCGAAGCTGCACCACTATTCGAGAAGGCGGCCGCAATCAGGCCGGAGGATTATCAGGCAACGACGTTTCTCGCGAGCGCGTATACCGCGCAGGGAAGAATCGGAGAGGCGAGCAAAGCGTCTCGACGCGCAATCACGGCAATCGAGAAATGGCTCGACATCAATCCCGACGATGCGCGTGCCCTGAACATCGGTGCGACCATCTGGTCCAATCTCGGTGAGACCGAACATGCCCTCGAATGGGCAAAGCGTTCTCTCTCGATCGATCCGGAGGATCCGCAGCTTCTCTACAATGTCGCGTGCGTATACGCGATCGAAGGAAGGAAGGACGATGCGCTGCAATGCCTCGAGGAGGCCATCGACAAGGGATACGGGCATCTCGAGTGGATCCAGAACGATTCCGACTTGAATTCCCTGAGGACCGATGCTCGTTTCAAAGCGCTCCTGGAGCGCGTTTAGGGCAGCTCCAGCGCGACCAGTATCGCTGTGATGCCGAGGACGATGGTCGCCAGCATTGGTCGAAGAGCTGCAGACGGTCTATTATTTCGTGTCAGCACGTTTCTCGTTTTCTAACGTGTCAGGAGCGATGGAAATTACCTACACAACCTCTGATTGTCGCCTCGGCCGCCTTCTCGTCGCATCCTCGGGCAAAGGCATCTGCATGATCGCCTTGGGCAAGTCGGACAAAGAGCTCGAGCGGCGCCTCTACGACAACTTTCCCAAAGACTCGATCACTGGCGATGATCGCGCAATGCGCGGCACGCGGAAATCGGTCGAGGATCGCATCGCCGGAAAGGGATTGAGCGACAAGCTGCCCGTCGATCTTCACGGTACACCGTTTCAGCTGGCCGTATGGAATGAGATGCTGCGCATTCCCCCGGGAAGTACACGATCTTACGGAGAAGTCGCAAAACGAATCGGCAGGCCGAAAGCGTTTCGCGCGGTCGCGCAGGCCTGCGGTGCCAATCCTGTTCCGATCGTCGTCCCCTGCCATCGAGTCGTTGCGAGCGGGGGCGCTCTTGGCGGATACACGGGAGGGCTCGATCGAAAACTCGCGCTGCTCGCGAGCGAAGGCGTCTCGAATCCAAAATGGAAAGCTGACTGAAAAAACAAAGGCCGCGGATCTCTCCGCGGCCTTCTTGTTTC
>JBDTNA010000022.1:0-17286 GCA_039933985.1 Gemmatimonadales bacterium
ATGAAGGTGGTCGTCGTGAAGACTGATCCAAGCGGCAACATCGACATCGCGGACCTCAAGACGAAAGCCGAAGCGCACAAGAACGATCTCGCGGCGCTCATGGTGACATATCCGTCGACGCACGGCGTGTTCGAGGAGGGGATCGTCGAGATCTGCCGTATCGTTCACGAATTTGGCGGGCAGGTCTACATGGATGGCGCGAATATGAACGCGATGGTCGGACTCTGTCGTCCGGCGGATATCGGCGCAGACGTGTGTCACCTGAATCTTCACAAGACATTCTGCATTCCGCATGGTGGTGGTGGACCCGGCATGGGGCCGATTGGCGTTGCATCGCACCTCGTTTCATTCCTTCCCGGTCACGCCGTGATTCCGCAGGAGGGACGCGACACCGTGGGTGCGGTTTCCGCTGCTCCATGGGGAAGCTCGAGCATTCTGCCGATTTCTCAGGGGTACATCCGGCTGATGGGCGGCGACGGACTGACCCTTGCCACGAAAGTCGCGATTCTAAACGCGAACTACATCGCGAAGAGATTGGAGCCGCACTTCCCGGTTCTTTATAAGGGAGCCCATGGAACCGTGGCGCACGAATGCATCGTCGACACTCGCGTCGTAAAGGGCTCCAGCGGCGTCGAGGTCGAAGACATCGCGAAGCGCCTGATGGACTATGGATTCCACGCGCCAACGGTTTCTTTCCCCGTGGCTGGCACCTTGATGATCGAGCCGACTGAAAGCGAATCGCTCGCGGAGCTCGACCGGTTCTGCGACGCAATGATCTCGATCCGCGAGGAAATACGGGAGATCGAATCGGGCGCAGCCGACCGCAAGGACAACGTGCTGAAGAACGCGCCTCATACCCTGGGCCGCGTCACGGCGAACGAGTGGTCTCACGCCTACAGCCGGGAGAAAGCGGCATTTCCGGCGGAGTGGACGAGAGACTCCAAATTCTGGCCGGCAGTCGCGCGTGTCGAGAGTGCCTATGGCGACAGGAATCTGATCTGTTCCTGTCCGCCAACCGACGCCTATGCGGATTCCGAGATATTGAGCGTTGCGGCTGAATAAGTAAACGCTAATTTTGCAGACCGGAGACAGAAGTTATTTGCCAATCGTCTCCGGCATGCGCGGCGGCGACCGCGTACGCCAACATTCCTGCTCACGGAGCTGGTATGAACAAGGCGGAATTGCTTGAGGCACTGCAGCGCCAGACCAAGCTGCGGCCGACGCACGTAAAGCGTGTCGTCGATGCGATCTTCGATCCCCAGGACGGCGTCATCTCGAAGCAGGTCAAGCGCGGCGGCAAAGTGACGATCGCCGGATTCGGCACATTCGACCGGAGAAATCACAAGGCGCGTGAGGTCAACAGCGTTTTCACCGGTCGTACGGTGAAAGTGAAGGCACGTCGCATCCCCGGCTTTCGCGCGGGTGTGAGCTTCAAGGCAGCGATGCGGTAAAAAAACGCTGCCCGCTGCCGGCAGCGGGCAGCGGTTCTCAGCCTACGTGCGCAGTGTACGCGGCTGAATCCATCAAACCGTCTGCCGAGGACGCGTTGTCGGGCTTGATGCGAATCATCCAACCCGAACCGTAGGGGTCGCTGTTCACGAGCGCCGGCTCCTGGTCGAGTCGTGGATTCACTTCCACGACTTCGCCTGCGATGGGCGAGAACAATTCCGATACAGCCTTCACCGCCTCGATTGTTCCAAACACGTCGTGCTTCCCGAGCTTCGTTCCCACTGAGGGAAGCTCGACGTAGACGACGTCGCCCAGCTCGCCCTGAGCATAGTCGGTGATGCCGATTTCGACCGTTCCGTCACCGCCCGTGCGAACGTACTCGTGCTCTTCCGTATACTTCAGGTCTTCCGGGATATTCGCCACTGATCACCTCTTGATGTGATGCTCGCATGGAGCGCAGCGCCGCGATCGCGCGCGCTCCACTAAAAATATCAGCGCGCGTTCGCCGTATCGAGCGACGACGCGCCGTCTTTTGCGATCTCTTCCCACAGGCGATCGACCTCCGCCTCGAGATCCGCGAGCGATCCATTGTTCTCGATGACGTAGTCGGCGCGTGCGCGCTTGAGATCGGCGGGCATCTGTGAGGCGATCATTTTCATCGCCTCGGCCTCCTCTATTCCGCGCTCGCGCACAATCCGCTCGAGTCGAACAGATCGCGGCGCGTCCACCAGAACGATGTAGTCGAACTCGCCGGCGAGATGACGCTCGAAGAGAAGGGGAATTACGGAGACGACGACCTGCTCCCCTCGGGCACGAGCTGCGGCGATGTCCTTCTCTCGCAGACGCGAGACTTCGGGGTGCACGATTTCGTTCAGCGCATCCAGATCTGACTGATCGTCGAATACGACATGACGGAGCGCGGCGCGGTCGAGATTGCCTTCCTCGTCGAGAACGCCTTCACCCCATCTGGCAACGATGGCGTTGAGTGCGGGACTTCCCTTCGTCACGGCGTCGCGTGCGAGCACATCAGCATCGACGATCGTCGCGCCACGCTCGGCGAGCATGTCAGCGACGACGCTCTTTCCGCTGGCGATGTTTCCGGTCAGTCCGATAAGTCGCATCGTTTTGGGGTCGGTGTCAGTCCTAAGGTAAGGCGATTCGGCCAGAGGTACACAAGGAATGTGCCGGGTACTTCCGGATTCGGCTACAGCAACGACGCCTGGTTTGCGTCCTTTCGCGGGACCGAGAAGCACATGCGGCAGCGCGCCTCGTAGGACTCGGTGCCGCCGACCATGATCGTTGGAGAGTCGTAAGGGGCGGGCCGCCCGTCGATCAGGCGCTGATTTCGGCTCGCAGGGCCGCCGCATAAAACGCAGATGGCGTGGAGCTTGTCCACGACCTCTGCGACCGCCATCAGTGCGGGCATCGGACCAAAAGGCTCTCCGCGGAAATCGGTATCCGTGCCGGCCACTATGACCCGACGGCCACGTCCGGCCAGCGAAGTCACGAGCGGAATCACGCCGTCGTCGAGGAACTGCGCTTCGTCGATCGCTATGACATGCGCCATCGGATCGATCTGAAGCGCGATCTGGGACGAAGAATCTGCGGGAATCGCCTCGACTGTTCGTCCGTCGTGACTGGATACGCTGTAGATGCCCGCGTACCGCGCGTCGAGGTGAGACTTGAACACCTGAACTCGCTTGCGAGCTATCAACGCGCGTCGCACGCGACGAATCAGCTCTTCACTCTTGCCGCTGAACATCACACCGGAGACGACTTCGATCCATCCTCCGGTCTGGTGGAACGACTGGCTCATGGGCGATCGCGGCGCGGTGGGCGTGATTGACTATCGCGCGACGGGCGCTCACCGCCTCTTGGCGGAGCGCCACGCGACCCTGCAGAATCGCGCGGACCGCGTGATTCGCGGAACGGTCGCTCACCGCGTCCGCCCTCGCGACTTGGGGGCGGCCGATCTCCGCCTCGCACGAATCCACGGCCGCCTTCCCGCGAGCCACCCGACGGAGGGCGACGATCGCGCGAAGGTGCTCCCCGATCCGCACCTGGTGCGCTTCGCGAAACCGGCGCCGAGGGTGGAGTATCGCGCTGAGCACGGACTTCATCCTGCGCGGCCTTGCGCAGTGTCCGCTCGCGCTCGAGCAGGCGAAGGGCAGCCGCAGCGATTTCGATTCCATCGTGCCGCTCGAGCAAAGGCTCGAGGGACAACATTTCGCGCGTTGCTACACCCGATTCGATAACTGACGTCAGCTCGCGCCGCATCGCGACGTCTCGATCGCGTGCCGCGTCGCCGGAAGACGCGAGCGTGAACGGTTTTACACCACCGGCCGCCATCCTTCGAAGCGCAGCTACTTCCCGCGGTTCAGCGAGCGCAACAATCGCAACAGGGGATGCAGCAGCCGCTGCCGCCAGCGCTGATCTCGACGCGGGAATGTCGAAGAAAATCACTGCGTAGGTCGAAGGCTCGATCTCTCCGCGTGTCACCCGAACCGGAGCGTTGCGGGTCGTATATCCCAGAAGCTTGAGCGTCTTCGCGACTGACTGCTCGGACTCATCATCCGCGACAACAATGGCGGCCGACGGCGGATCCATGTCGTCGAGCAGACGCCTCAGCGCCGTGCCCCGCGAAGTAGGCGAGACGGTGACGTACTGAACGGCAACCGGTGCTGCATCTTCCTCGTCGGCCGGAACATCGCGATGCGCGCGCCGGAGATACCGCTCGGCAAATGCATTCACGCGTCCTTCGCTGCGGCTCGTGACGACGATTCGTGCGGCATCCTTCGGCAGCTCGCTCATCACCGACTCGAGCGCTTCGATATCCTCAGCCTCGCCGGCGAGAATTTCATCCGCCCACGCAAGCACCACCGCGCTCACACCATCGAGCTTCAGCTGAGTGCCGCGAACGAGGTCGCGGATGTCGCGTGGTGAGCCAGCGGCTGCAAGCACCGGCCGACCCGCCATCAGGCGGCCGGCCCGGCGGGCGCTCGTGACCGGAAGCAGCTCGATTCCTGCCGGACCGGTCATCCGAAGAACGGCTTCCGCGATGCCGAGTGCGGTCTCTGAATCAGGTGTGATTACGAGCACCTGCGTGCCGCCCGCAAGGGGGTCGACGCGCTCGAGTGGGCCGGTAAGAAAGCTCGGCACTGAGGCCATCGACCGGGGCAGGGTATGAACGACATTCTGACTGCGACCCGAGCCGCGATCTTCTCTTTCTTCCGATTCCACCTTCAAGCTCCTGGACGCGACATGGCGCGACTTCCGCCGCGCCGATACTGTTAGTAGTAGTGTCGAAACATAGCACCCCGAAGCCGGCATCGCCCAAGGCGAGCCGCGCCTGCCGACCTCTTCCAGAACAGCCGATGATCACCGCCATCGTCCTCATAAAAGCCGAGCCGAAGTCCATTCCTCAATGTGCGACTCGACTTGCCGGAATCGATGGCGTTTCGCAGGTGTATTCGGTGTCCGGCGAGTGGGATCTGGTCGCAATCGTCGAGGTGACCGACTACGAGGGCGTCGCAACGGTGGTTACGGAGCACATCACGACCGTTCCGGGCCTTCGAAGCACGCAGACTTTGACCGCATTCAGGGCATACTCAAAGAAGGATCTGGAGCAGGCGTGGGACATAGGCCTGGAGTGAGCGCCAAAAAGCAAAGCGGGGAAGACGCTCGACGTTGGCCGGGATCAGCACACGAAGCAAGACGGTTCATACTCGATGAGCTTCCTGGTGGGAGTCCGGTAGAAGGTCTTGCGATCGACGGTGAGCGTTTCGGCGCAGGAGAAGCGCCGCCCGAGCTCGTCGTTCCCGAGCTCATCGAGCCGAAACCGTTTCGCGCGATTCGTGTAGCCGAGCCGAAGAGCGTTCGCGGACAGAGCGGATTCGCCGGTTTTCTCGACGGAACGCAGAAGCTCGAGCTCGTGAACCACGAAGACGGGATATCGATCGTCTGGGCCACCGTTTCCGCAGCGATTCGCGCGCGCGTCGGTCGACGAATGGTGGCCTGGGGCGGACGGCCGCCGACTGTCATTGGCAGCTTCTATTTTCCTTTCCGCTATGTCAGCGGACTGCGAGGCGAGTTTCGCAATCATCCGCGAGTAGTCGACACTGCTGCAGCGAACGAGGACGGAAAGTTTCCATCCCGCCATCCCGCAGCGCTGATAGAGGCAGCGGTTAAGCGTGTGCAGCAGGATCGCGAGAAAATCGAACGGGAGCTGGCAGAGGCATGGTGTGCGTCGGAAAAGTCAGCTCTCTACGTTGACGGCAGCATCACATCGAGCCGCATTGCGTCGTCTTCGGCCATCGCTGTCGGAGTGATCAAGAGTCACCGCCGTCTGTATGGTGAGGGAGATGCGTTTCAGGTGCTGGTAACGCTGAAAGCGGGCGAGCGCACGTCGATATTCCGAGTTGCGCCGGAGAGAAGGAATCCTGTTGCGAGCTGGTATCTCCGTTTGCGCAGCGGCGCCGGGCACGATGCGTTGTTCGGGCTGGTGAGAGTCGAAGCTTCGCTGTCGGATGACATCTCCTCTCGCGCCGACGAGATCTCACGCTGGATTCTCGCCGAGGGCTCGCCACTCGCTCTTCCCGATGGTCGTTGGGACAAGATGGCGTACGGCATCAGGGACACCGAAGAATTCCTGCGAGCGATCTCATGAGTGAGCCGCTCGGCCGCGTTGTCGCCACGGAGCGAAAGCCGAACACTCCGCACGAGTTCCACTTCTGGACGTCACTCGATTGTCCGGTGGGGATCGGAACGATCGTTCGGGTCGACGGGGCTCACCCGGTGGATGGCCGGATTCCCCATATCTATGGGATAGTTGTCGAAGGCTTCAGCTACACCGATCTCCAGACGCCGATGCACGACGTCCTGAGCCATGATGGCTCGCCATCGACCGCAGGATTTTCGGCGACAGAGCGATCGGAGATCAGGCTCTATACCGCAGCTGTGCTCAGGCAGATTCCCGACGAGCCGCTGCAGCCTGTTCCGATGGGCCAGGTATTTCTCGCAGCCGAAGAGGACGTCGCCGTCGCACTGCGCATGGACGGCTATCTCAAGGAAGGCGCGAATACCGGAATTCCGATCGGAGTGTATCGCGCCGGCGCCACCGACTCAGTCATCTATCTCGACGCCGATTTTCTCCTCGGCCCTGAAGCCGCGCATCTCAACATTTCTGGAATGTCGGGACTCGCGACGAAGACGAGCGCGGTCGAGTGGCTGATCTCGTCAGTGTTCGCGCACTTCCCCGAGAGCAAAGGATCAATCGCTGCTGTCTGCTTCAACGTGAAGGGACCCGATCTGTGCTACCTCGACCAGCCGGCCGTTCGTCTCGAGGATTCCGATCGCGCCCTTTACGAAAAAATGGGCGTGAAAGCCGGCCCCTTTGAGAATGTCACGTATTTCGCGCCGTACACTGCAAAGGGTTTTTCTCTCAACACGCTGAGGTCGAACGAAGCGCTTCTCGATAACGTCACGCCGCTGACATGGGGACTGCGTGAGGTTCTCGCCTATGCGGAAGTTCTGCTGAACAAGGACGACATCGATGCCAAGGCAGATGCGCTGATCGATTTCATCTCCGAGCGGGTGGTCGACAGGAAAATGGATCGAGAGGGGCCGCTGTCTCGCGACCACACAGTTCAATCGTTCGGCGATCTCGAGGCATGGTTCCGCGATTTGCTCCAGGGCATGGAACGCGCGAACATGGAATCCTGGCGCACGCACCATGTTGCCACGATACGAAAGGTTCGCAACCGCCTCTCGAATATCTCCACACGCTGCGCTGGCCTGGTCACCGACACGGGCGACGTCAGCGACCTTCCGTTCGGGAGCTTCGAAGACCGATCGGTGTATGTAGTTGACGTCGCATCACTCGAGGAAGACGCGCAGGATCTCATCTTCGCGCGCATCGTCTCCAAGCTCCGCGAGCACCTGGAGCGCCGCGACCTCGGCGTGAAGCACCTGATTGTCTTCGTTGACGAGCTCAACAAATACGCACCCGGTGACGGTCACGACACTTACGTTCGCAAAATGCTGCTCGACATCGCCGAGCGAGGACGGTACCTCGGTCTCGTTCTCTTCAGCGCGCAGCAGTTCCGGTCGCAGGTGCACCGCCGCGTTGTCGGCAATTCGGGTACGGCGCTCTACGGTCGGATGGATGGAGACGAGCTCGCCACTCCCGGTTACTCGGTGCTAAGTCCGGCGACGCGCACGAAGCTCGCGACGCTGGAGAGAGGACAGCTGATGGTTCGCCATCCTCATTTCACTCAGCCGATTTTTGTACGGTTCCCACGCCCCGCGATATTGTCAGGGCGCGAGGGCGCTGAGCGTTATCCCCAGGCGGCGGAAGCGACGATTGAGACGGCGTTGTATCGCTCGCTGCGCTCGCTCGATTCGGCGATCTCGCTGGCGTGGGTCAAGAACCTCACATCGCTGTACGACGAGGAAGAGCTGCTCCGCATGCGGAATGCGGCGCTCCTGCAGAAGCCGCCGAACGTTCGCGCATTTTTCGAGAAGCGTCTTCGTTCGATAATTCCGGCTGAGGATCCGACTACAGCGACGCGTCCTGTACCAGCGTCGCTTCGGCCGCTTCCCATCGGCGATCCGTATGATCTGTAGCTGGCGCGGGATCGCCGCGGCAATCGTATTCGCCGCGATCCCGGTGGAGGCTCAGCCGGTGCTTCTCCAGATCCGTCCGCGGATTGGGGACACGCTGTCTGTGTGGATGAACCAGCGAGTAGAGATGACCGGCACCCCGGCGGGGTGCGCGGCATCGTCGGCGGAATCGCGGCGATCCAGAGCGCGTACAGATCCGTGTTCCGCGGAACACACCATGACGACGGTGACCGAAGTTTTCAGTCGCGCGATTATGCGAAAGGGAGGGCGTGAGGGCACCACAGTGCTCGCACTGACGGATTCGATCATGATGTCGTCCGCCGCTGGAAACGGAAAACTGTCAAAGCCCGTGCGTGTACGAGGCCGCGACAACGTTTTCGAGCTGCGCGTATCGACCGATGGCGGCGCTGATGTCGTCAACGAAAATGCGAGCGAGGAGCTTCGCGCGATGTTCGGCCAGATGCCGGCGACGCTCTCGCGCAAGCCGGTGTCGGTGGGAGATACCTGGACGAGGCAGATGCGCCTCCCGACCGCCGGAGAGAAGAATGCCTTTGGCCTGGTCAAGGCAACCTTCCAGCTCGACTCGCTCGGCAGGAACGGCGATATCGCGTATATCTCAATGCGTGGAACGCTCGCGCACGATCACACGGACGGCAGTGGCTCGGAGCTCGGCGGATCGATCACCGGATCGATTCAACTCGACCGGCGTCTTGCGTGGATTACGGAGACGCGGGCAGTGATCGACGTGACTTCGATTGTAAAGCCCAATGGCGGCGGTCCCTCCATGCGCGTTCGGACGAAGATCACTCAGCTTTCACAGGCGGGAGCTGCGCGTTGAAGATCGTGCACCTGTCCGACCTGCACCTGGGCCTTCGGCAATACCAGCGGCAGACGCAGAACGGAATCAATCAGCGCGAAGCTGATGTGGCGAATGCGTTCCGGAAGGCTGTCGATCGGATCATCGACATCAAGCCCGATGTAGTGCTGATCGGGGGTGACATTTTTCACGCTGTGCGCCCGGGGAACACGGCGATTCTGCATGCGTACTGGCAGTTCGCGAAGCTGACCCAGTCGCTGCCGGATGCGATCGTCGTAATGATCGAAGGAAATCACGACAAGCCGCGCACCGCCGAAGCAGGGAACATCATTCGACTGTTTTCTGCGCTGGGAATAACGGTTGTCGACACGCAGCCGAAGCGACTCTCGTTTCGCGACGGGGAGCTGTCGATCCTGGCAGTTCCAGCGCTGGCGAAACCGAAGCCGCAGTATGACCCCGACCCGGCGGCGAAGTACAATATTCTCCTGATTCACGGTCTGGCGGATGGAGTCGTAAAGCGATACGGAACACTTGCTGAGCGTGCTGAGGGCGATTTTTCGATGGACGAGCTCAACCCCGAAAAGTGGAATTACGTGGCGTTAGGCCATTATCACGTGCATCAAAAAATGGCCGATCGGGCGTGGTACTCCGGATCGATCGAGTACTCGAGCACGAATATCTGGGGTGAGATAGACGATCAGATCGAGAAGGGAGTTCCGGGGAAAGGCTTTGTCGTTCATGACCTCGAGACGGGCGCGCACAAATTCGAGCAGATCCCCCTCGCACGGCGTGTAGTCGATCTGACTGCCATTCAGGGTGCGGGCCTCACTGCATCTGAGCTGAGTGATGCTATAGCGTCGCGAGTTGATTCACATGAAGGAGGAATCGACGACCTCGTCGTCCGCCTCGTCGTGTGGGACGTTCCTCGACATATCCTTCGTGATCTCGATCATCGGAAGGTGCGCGAGTACAAACGCCGCGCTCTTCACTTCCTTCTAGACGCGCGGCGACCTCAGCCCGTTCGCATCGACGCGGGCGGCGCGCCCGGAAGACGCGCGTCACTCACCGACACGGTGAGGCTGATGCTCGAGACGCGCGACATAACGCCTGGCATCGACCGCAAGAGTCTCGTCGACCTCGGTCTGCACTATCTGACAGAAGCAGATCGTCTCGCGCCTGCGATCACTGGAGACGAAGCGTGAAGCTGCACGCGATTCGTCTCCGGAATTTCCGCCAGCACGTCAACACCGAGATTGTTTTCGAATCGGGGCTGACAGGCATCATTGGTCCGAACGGCGCCGGCAAGACGACGGTTCTCGAAGCGATTGCCTTCGCGCTGTATGCGTGGAGCCGCTCCAATCGCGACCAGATGCTCTCGCTCACAGCGTCGGGAAGGCAGCAGATGTCGGTCGAGCTCGAGTTCGAGCTTGGACGTCACAGGTACAAGGTCGTCCGAACGCGCAACTACGCGACGCTGCATCTCGATGGCGAGGAAGCGCCCATCGCGGTTTCATCGGCCGGGGTGACCGAGAGACTGCAGCGACTTCTCGGCATGTCGCGCGATGAATTTTTCCGCACGTATTTCACGGGGCAAAAAGAGCTTGCCCTGATGGCTTCGATGGCGGCGTCAGAGCGCGCGCGTTTCCTCTCGAAAGTTCTCGGCTACGAAAAGCTTCGGCTCGCGCAGGACATGATCGGCGAGCGACGCCGCACCCTCAACGCCGAGATTACCGGTCTTCGCGCGGGCATGCCGGATCCTGAGGCGGTCGAGCGCTCGATGACCGAAGCGCGAGACCGGGTCAGCGAAGCTATCTCCGCTTCGCAAAGCGCCGATCATCGATTCAAGATTGCCGACGGCACCCTGAAGATGATCGGGCCCAAATGGGAGCTCGCTCAACAGAATCGCGACAAGGTGCAGTCCATCTCTCTCGAGATTACATCAAGCGAGCGCGAGGAAGTCTCGCACCGCCGGAATCTCGAGCGTGTTGGGTCCGAGCTGTCGATGGTGGCGGATTCCAAGGCAGAGCTAGTGCGGCTTCAGCGGTCACTCGAACCGATGAGTGAGCTACGCGAAGAGCTCTCAATACTGGAAGGGATGTATCGTGAGGAAGGCCGGCGAAAGACGCTCGTCGAAGCCGAAGTCGTGCTTCGTGAAGAGGTAGATCGTCTTCGCGCGCGTCACACCGTAATCGAGAAGGCGCCGGCGCTCGAGGAAGAAGTAACCATCGAGCTGGAGAAAAAACGATCTGACCTTGAGGACTCGCAGGGTCTGCTCGAAGCGAGACGAACGGAGTGGGTTCGCGACCGGCAGGAAGCAGAGACCAAGCTTGGTGATTTCCGTAAGCAGCACATCGACGTTCAGGAGCAGCGCGAAAAAGTCATCAGCCTCGGCGCCGATGGCGCGTGTCCGACCTGCAGCCGAAAGCTCGGCGAAAATCTCCTCACCGTCGTCGAACACCTGACTGAGACCGAGGAGACCCTTCGCGTCAACGTCGGATACTATCGCAGTCGCTTCGAGCAGCTGTCCGAGATGCCGGCGAACGTACGAGATCTGGATGAGCGTCGGCGGGTTTTGACAGCGGAGACAGGAACACTCGAACGCAAGCTCACGCGTGTCCAGCTCGCGGTGCAGGAGCTGAGCGGGCTCGTACGTGACGTTGGTGCGAAGGACCGGCGTCTCGAAGGGATGCGCCGCGACATCTCCGTCATCGCACGCGGCTTCGACGCGACCCGATACGAGTTTGTGAAATCGGAGATTGCGAGACTTGCCCCGCTCGGCGACCGCGCAGCGAGAATGAGCGCGCTGCTCGAGCGCGAGCCACAGCTGCTGAAGGAGAAGAGCGACTACTCGAACGCATTGTCCCTTGTCGAGTCGCTGCTTGGAACTCTGCGAGTGCGTCACAAGCAGATGTCATTCGCGGCGGCCGACTTCGACCGTCTCAAAGCCGATCACGAGCGTTGCTTCGCCGAGGCGCGGCTTGCAGAGCTCGAGGCGAATACAGCCGCAGGAAATCTCCGCAATGCCCGTGAGTCACTCGGAAAGGCACTCGCCGCCGTTGAGGAATCGCGCGCGATCCAGACAACTGTCGCTGTTCGCGAAGACGAGCGCCGCCTGCACGAAGAGCTCGATCGCGCGTTCAACGAGATGCGCGCTCAGCTGAATGCGCAGCTACGCCCCGAGCTTTCCGAGCTGGCGACGACTTTCCTCCGCGAGCTGATGGATTCGCGAACTGCCGAGATCGAGCTCGACGAGAAGTACAACGTCTCGGTTCTCGAGGACGGAATCGCGAAACCGGTACTGTCAGGCGGCGAGGAGGACCTCGCGAACCTCGTTCTTCGTCTTGCCGTTTCGCAGATGATTGCCGAGCGTTCTGGACAGTCGTTCTCGCTTCTCATTCTCGATGAGGTGTTCGGATCCCTTGATGAGACCAGGCGCTTCAACGTACTCGAGCTGCTCCGCGCGCTCGGCGATCGCTTCGAGCAGGTGATTCTCATCACGCACATCGAAGCGGTGCGCGACGGACTCGACCAGGTCGTGTCGGTTCGTTTCGATCAGTCGCTTGCTCAGTCGGTGGTCGAGCAGAGCCAGGGCGGCGGCAGCGCGCATTCCGGCGATGCCGATGACAGTCTTGGGCTCGAGCTCGAGCCCGCGGGGGCAGCCTGATGGCCGTCGCGCGGACGTGGAGACAGCCCAAACAGCCCGGCGGACCACAGCCGATCCGTGATGCGGACATATCGAAGCTGAACGATGTCTTCAGTGAATCGTTCACCGATCGGTATCGCCGCGACGGAATGGCGGGGGTTCGTGTTCCGCATCTCAATCCACCGGTCTGGAGATTCGCGATTGCCGATGCCGGCGAAGGCGCGATGCTGTGGCGGGATGATCGCGGAAATGTCGTCGCGTTCAACGTGGCGCATCTCTCGGGCACGGAAGCGTGGATGGGCCCGCTTGCGGTTCATCCCGATCACCAGGGACACGGACTCGGGAAGGCGGTCGTCGGAGCGGGAATCGAGTTTCTGAAGGCGAGCGGCGCGAAGGTCATTGGTCTCGAGACAATGCCGCGCACGATGGACAACATCGGATTCTATTCGTCTCTTGGAATGATTCCCGGATTCCTCACGCTCACAGTCACGGTTGAT
Source organism: Gemmatimonadales bacterium (assembly GCA_039933985.1). Taxonomy (GTDB): domain Bacteria; phylum Gemmatimonadota; class Gemmatimonadetes; order Gemmatimonadales; family Gemmatimonadaceae; genus UBA4720. The sequence continues at coordinate 13,028 of JBDTNA010000022.1, forward strand.
GGACTTTTTGCTCCCCCGATGACGGGTCGCCTGAAATCCGTGCGGCTCGGGAGCCAGTTACCTGACGAGCTGGATCAATCCGTGAAAGCGTGTCATGCGCTGACCGATTCGCTTCTCGCCGGATACGATTTTTCCCGCGAGATACATCTCACGGAAGAGCTCGCACTGGGCGACACGCTGCTGCTGTATGATTCCGACACGCTCGTCGGATTCGCGTTGTGTCATTCGGTCCCGCTCGTGGAGGGCCGCGTGCGCGAGGAGCTGCGAGTTCTCAAGCTCGTCGCTCGGAACGATGAGGAATTCGACGTGTTGATCTCGGTGCTTTCCGATCACGCGCGCCGGAGCGGTACTCGCCGCGTCGCGTTCAGATCACAAGGGCAGTATCCGGGCGCCTATCGTCAGCTGATGCGACGTGGTGCGCGCGTTCGGTGGTCGGACCTTCGGATGACGCTCGACGGATTCTCCGAGCCGCGGCCCGAATCCGGGATAGTGCTGTCTAACTGGGAGATCTAGCAGCGGGTTTGCCACGAAGACACATTGGGAGATCTAACAGCGGGGTTTGCCACGAAGACACGAAGCCACGGAGATCCCCATCAAATTCAGAGAATGCTCACCTGGGCCAATTTCTTTTTGTGTTTTTGTAAAAAACTACTGAATGAGCCGCCCGGTGAGTGCCACTTTCGGCGGCGAGAGTGCCTCCGTGACTTCGTGTCTTCGTGGCAAAACATGAAAGAACCGTGCCTCGATAACGAGGCGAGCCGAACGTTGACCCTCTTAGCTCCGGAAGAGCGACGACACCGCTGACCCGACAGTGATCTTCCTCAGGTAGAGCAGCTCTTCCGGCGCGAACGGGACCGGGGTGATGCCGAGCTCATGCTGGAGATCGTTGTGCTCGATCACGTTGTCCATCGAGAGCAAGTCGAGAAGCCCGGTTGTAACCGGAGGATTCGGGAGAAGCTTCTGGCTGAGCGCGACTACTGGACGAATCAGCGGAATCGGAACTCCCACCAGAACGCGCGATGTATTCATCGCTATCAGAATCCGCTCCGTCATCTGACGCAGCGTTAGTGGCGTCGATCCTCCGATTGCGTAGCTGCGGTGGATCGTCGAATCATCCTCGAGGATCTTGATGATCGCCCGCGCGATGTCGGAAACCGCAACCGGCTGGAATCGCGCCGAGCCTCCGCCTGGAAGCGGGAAGATCAATGGTGAAAGTCGAACGAGTCGCGCGAGAACGTTCACGAACTCATCGTTCGGTCCAAAAATCACCGATGGACGAAGCACCGTCCATTTCGCGGTGCTCTCGGTGACTATGTTTTGGGCGACGCCTTTGCTTCGCAGGAAAGGAAACGGTGACGAGCTGTCGGAACCGTTCTGCGACATGTAGACGATTCGCTCTACCGATTCGGCCCGGGCCGCATCGAGGATCACCTGGGTCGCTTCAGTATTGATCGAAGCGTAGGAGTCACCGCCCTTCTCGATTGCGACGGCAGCCAGGTGAACGAGCGAGCCGGCACCCTTCATTGCGGCCTGCATGCTGTGGCGATCGCGAACGTCGCCGACGCGCATCTCGAGATCGAGATGACCAAGGCGGTGTGCCGCCTTTGCGGTGTCGCGAACTACGGCCCGAACCTTCCATCCGGTCTTCACGAGCTCGATGCACAACCGCGTTCCTACGAGCCCGGATGCTCCGGTCACGACAACCGGTTTTTCACGACGAATCTGAACGGGCTGCGGCAATTCCGCGACAGCCGTCGAAGGAGCGTTCAGGAATTCGAAGGAAGGCGCCGAGTATTCGTTAGATGGCTGTTCCATGCGACTCCCCGCAGGTGGCGCTAGGTTCCCGAGCCGCGACGCCCGTCACGCACGATGATTCGCCAGAAAAGCAGGAAGAAACCAAACGTCAGCAACAGGTGTACATATCCCGGTGCTTCGGTAGTGAACGTTACTACTGCCCACACGGCGATCATTACGACTGCTGCAGCGATCCCGAGATCCATTTCAATTTCGTTGACGTTAAGTTTGCGTGCCCGTAAATTATAGTCGTTCCAGAGGTGCGATGTCTGTACTTCTGCGGGACGGAGAGATTCACTTTTTGAGCCGTTAAGTCCTCCGGGTGGGTCCGATAAGTCGTGCTGGATGTCATGCCCCAGTGCGGGGAAGACAGAAGGCAGCGGTGAGGGCCTCATAAATTCGACAGGGCTTCAAAAACCCTCTTCGTTCCTGTAGTTCTGCTCCGCCGTCGCCGTTGTGTGCCGGCGGAGCTTTTTTTCTCTGGAAGGTCCATGCCGAACGTAACAGTCACCCGACGACTCCGATTCAACGCCGCTCATCGCGTCTTCAACCCATCGTTCTCCGACGCCGAGAACGAGACGACGTTCGGGAAGTGCAACAACCCGAACTGGCACGGGCACAACTACACCCTCGATGTCTCTGTCGAAGGCCCGATAGACGAGAGTACGGGATACGTGCTCGATCTCGCGCGGCTTCGTGACATTGTTGAGCGGGAGGTGGTGGACGTTGTCGACCACCGAAACCTCAATCTCGATGTCGAGTTCATGCGGGGAGTGATCCCAACCTCGGAGAACATCGTCACCGCCTTCTGGAAAATCCTCCAGCCAGCGGTTGCGCCGGCGAACCTGAAGCGCCTCGTTCTCTGGGAAACCGAAAACAACTATGTCGAATACACAGGAAACTGAGGACCTCGAGGAGCTGGTACGAAAGCAGCTCGAGCTGATCGGAGAAGATCCCGATCGCGAGGGACTTCTGAAGACTCCTCAGCGCGTTGCCGCCTCGTTGAAATGGCTCACGCGTGGGTATGAGCGCGACGCGCGCCAGGTGATTGGCGACGCGCTGTTCGAGGAATCACACTCGAACATGATCATGGTGCGCGACATCGAGCTTTACTCGATGTGCGAGCACCATATGCTGCCGTTCTATGGCAAGGCACATGTCGCGTATATCCCCAACGGGCGCATCGTCGGTCTGTCCAAGCTTCCGCGGATCGTCGATGTATTCGCTCAGCGTCTTCAGGTTCAGGAGAGACTCACCGAACAGATCGCTGAAGCAATCTGCGAGGTTCTCGATCCGCTCGGAGTCGGCGTGGTGATCGAGGCATACCACCTCTGCATGATGATGCGTGGCGTGCAGAAGCAGAACTCGAAGACGATCACTTCCGCGCTGCGCGGCGTGTTCCGCGATGATTCGAAGACGCGCGACGAGTTCCTACGGCTGGCGCACAACGGCCACAACTAAGTGAGCGCTGCCGTGGCTCTCGCAGGCCGCTCGGCCCTTGTAACCGGCGCTTCCCGCGGAATAGGCGCAAAGATAGCGGAGGCACTCGGCGGAGCAGGGGCGCGTGTCGCTCTTGTCGCGCGAACTCGCAGCGCCCTCGAGGAAGTCGCGCTGCGCTCCGGGGCGAACGCGATCGTAGTCGCGGCGGATCTGACGGATGAGAAATCCGCAACTAACGCGGCAGGTATGGTTCGCGATGAGCTGGGCGGCGCACCGGACATTCTGGTGAACAACGCGGGCATTTTTCGCATCGTGGAGCTCGAGTCGATGGCGCTGGCGGAATTCAGCACAATGCTGAAGCTGAACCTTCTGTCACCATTTCTCATGCTGCGGGAATTTCTGCCATCGATGCGCGAGCGCGGCTCAGGCCACGTCATCACGATAGGGTCGAGCGCGGACAAAGTGATCTATGCCGGTAACGGCGCCTACTCCGCCACGAAGTTCGGCATGAGAGCGCTCCACGAAGTGCTACGTGAGGAAACGCGCGGAAGCGGCATCAGGGCGACCCTCGTATCTCCCGCTGGTGTGGATACGGATATATGGGAGCCCATACGATTTCTGGGAGCCACAGAGCCGCCTGACAGAAGCGAGATGATGGATCCCAGGGCCGTTGCCGAAGCCGTCATCTATGCGGTGACGCAGCCGGCAAACGTCAACATCGACGAGCTGCGGCTTTCAAAGGCCTGACCGGAATCAGCGATGTACATCGAGCTGATCGATCTTCTGAGATGCCCCAGGGAGCACGCCGATAGCTGGCTGGTGGCGGCGTTCAACAAGATGGACGGCCGCTTCGTGGTTGAAGGGAAGCTCGGCTGTCCCGTTTGCTCTGCGACTTACGGAATTCGCGAAGGAATCGCCGACCTCAGCGAAGATCCTTACGAAGTAACGCATGGCTGCGGCCGGCTTGGGGATCCCGAAGAAGAGGCTGCGGTGCGCGCGGCCGCCTTGCTTGGACTGACGAAACC
>JBDTNA010000023.1:0-17120 GCA_039933985.1 Gemmatimonadales bacterium
CGGCCGTAGATCAAGCTTGCGGCGGCGGACGGAGTCCCAGTCGGCGTGTGAAACGACCCGTTAGAGCTGTCGCCTCTCGAATCCCGAGCGCCGTCGTGATCACGAGATACACCACCCCGTAAACTCCAATTACGGCCACGGCCATCCAGAAGCGAGGAACTCCTCCGAGAGCGAGCTTTGTGCCCCAGGCACCAACCGCAGAAAGAAGCGCAGCGATCCACAGCTTCACGTTGTGCATGCGTCCGATCGACGTCGGTCCGATACGCTTCGTCATCGCATGCCGCAACAGATAGAACTCGACCCACCCCGCGATTCCGGCGGTCGCAGTCAAACCAGCGACGCCGAGCTTCTCATCGACCCCGAGGATTCGCGGGAGATGCAATGCAGCGAAGTATCCAAGCAGACACGTCAAAGTCACTCGCACCAATGCGAATTTGAGCGGAGTCCTCGTGTCCCGAAGGGCGTAAAACGTAGACGAGTACAGCCGCCCCCATGTTGACGCCAGCAATCCTACCGTCGAGCCCGCCAGAACCTGCCAGACCCAGACGCTGTCGCGCTGCGTGAATTTCCCGGACTCGAACAGAACCGCAGACAGGACATCCCCCAATGCTAGGAACGCGATCACAGAAGGGATAATGAAATACGCGATCCGCTCGAGGCCGCCGTCGAGCCTCCCCCGCAAATAGCTCGCGACTTCTTCAGTCGACCCAACAGCGCTCGCCATCACCGGCAGCTCTGCCGCCGTCACCGCCATTCCGAAAAGACTTACCGGAAGCGTGTAGAGAACCTGCGCGTATGCCAGGGTCGCGACGGATCCGTTCGGAAGCCAGCTTGCGATGAATGAGTCTATGTACGCGCTTATCTGAACGACGCCGCGTCCCACGAAAGCGGGAAGGAAATTCCTGAATACGCTTCGTGACGACGGCTGCCTGAAGTCGAGGTTCAGTTTCAGGCCTCGCGCCAGCTTCAGTACTAGAGGAAGCTGAACGAAAAACTGAAGCGCGCTGCCGATCACTGAAGCCCACGCCAGAATCACCGCGAGCCGCGTCTGCGAGCTGCCGCTCCCGAATCCGACCAGCGCGCCGATCATCGCGATGTTCCACACGACGGGCGCGGTGTAGCTCACGAAGAATCGGCGATGGCTGTTGAGAATTCCAAGACACCACGCGGAAAACACGAGCAGTCCGGCGCCGGGGAAAAGAATCTGCGTGAGCTGGACGGTCAGCTCTCGCTTTTCGCCTGTAAATCCAGGTGCAATCAGCCCGACGAGATATGGGGCAGCGAGAACTCCCGCGAGAACCAGAACCGATGCGATGAGAGCGAGCGCGCTGAGCACCGCGCCGGCGAGACGATTCGCCTCCTCTTCCCGCTTCTGCGCAATCAGCCCGACATACTCGGGAATGAAAGAGGCAGAAAGAACTCCTTCACCGAACAGGTTCTGCAGAAGGTTTGGAATCTTGAACGCGGCATTGAAAGCATCGGCCGCGAGCGATGTGCTGAAGTAGTGGGCAAAGACTTTCTGACGAACGAGCCCCGCAATCCTGCTCAGAAGAATCCCCGCGCCGACAAAGAAGGCAGCGCTGCGAGTGCGGTCGGTGCTCATGCCAGCGATGCTGCGTGCACCGCGGCCTCTTTTTCCACTGAGGACATCAGCTCGTCACCGTAGCGCGCCACGAGCGGGATGATGTTGAGTGCCCGCTCCTGAGGAGTCTCGAACGGGAACAGTGCGCCGCGTGCGATCGCAGCGTCGCGAAGCATGTCGTTGCCGCGACGCTTGACGCCTGCACGCATCCTGCGCTCGAGACGCTCAACTCGATGCGACACATTCCGCTCGAGTCCTTCCAGCACTGCCGGCGCTACAAGATCGCCGCCTTCAGTCGAGCCGAGCTCTTCAACGGTCCTTTCAACTCTTGTCTTCAGCTCTTCGAGCTTTGATGTCACGCCAGCCGGCAACGAAGCAGCTGCCATCTTCGTTTCGACGGCGTGTGGATCGCGGAAGTCTTCGACGGAAAGATTGTACTTCTCGAGAATGCGTTCGATGCGCGGCTCGAGCACGAAGCCCGACCAACGCGGAACGATCAGCGGCATCGGCACCTCGAGCGCATCGGCAACCGCTGATACCTGGGCGAAGTAGGAGATCTCTCCGGGTCCGCCCATGTAGGCGACGGTGGGAATGATCGATCGTTCGATGATCGGCCGAAGCAGGACGTTTGGACCCATACTTCCGCGGCCCTGGCCTGACAACGCCGCACTTCCATCGGCCGTTCGAATGCGATCGCGCTTACCCTCGACGCCACTGAAGACGAGTGTCCGCCCTTTGACAACTTTCACCTGAGCCGAATGTCCCGCCGACTTGAGTGCGCGGCTTCGCTCCATCAATGCTTCTTCGACCGGCACCGCTCGCTCGATCGCCATCCTCAGAACTGGCATCGCCGCCGTTCGAACCGCCGGATGCGCAGCATCGAGAACCGGAATGCCATACGGCTCGAGCATCGCTCGTAGCAGCGCGACATATGCCCCGCCGACCGTGCGCTCCTGCGCGTAGAACCGCTTCACCAGCTCGAAGACCTGGACGTTAGGGGCAGAACCCGCCGCGGCCGCGAGACGCTCAAATGCGTGCGTTACGTCTCCGAGCGGCATTTGAGCCAGCGGAGTTCCCTCTGATCCGGCGCGCTCGATCTGAATTCTCTCCGCACCATCGGCCGTCGCGACGACGGTTGATGATGCTTCCTCGAAATCGGAATCGTCAGTCGCTGCCCAGAACACAGGAACGACTGGCAACCCCGTCGTTTTCTCGAGGCGGTCGGCCAGGGTCAGGGCGGAGATCGCCTTCCACCATGTATAGAGCGGACCGCCAAACAATCCGGGCTGTTGTCCCGTCGTTACGGCAATTCCCAATGATGCTGCGCGCTCGAGCCGCTCCGCCGCCTTGCCCTTCGCATCAAATGCGGGCGCGAGGTTGTCGGCCCATCCTGGATCGACCAGCGACCTCCGAATCATTTCCGCGCGACTCTTCCACTCCGCCTGAGTTCCGGGCCGCTTCACAAACCACGTGGCATCGGCCGACCCGTCGATCGCCGATCGCGCGAGCGCGGAACCTGTTAACGGAGTGCTGATGATGCGCAAGCTCACTGGCGTCGTCCGAAAATGATCGCTCGCGGTGACGTCGGCAGGAGCGGAGATCCATCGTAATTCCCGTACGTCGCGGAGACTTTAAACCCCGCCGATTCCATCATCCAGCTCAAGTCGCCCGCTTCGAACAGCCGCACGCGCTCGGTGAATTCCCTATCGGTCCCGCGGACGGAAATTCGTTTGACGACGAATCTGCCGTCATCCGAAATCTCACGCCTCTGTTCGACAATACGTTCGCCTATGTCGCGCTCGTCGTAGGGCACGAGAGTCTCACGGAGCTGGCTCGTGTTGAGAAAGTCGAGAACGAATGTGCCGTCACGCGAGGTGACGCGCGCAACTTCTTCGATCACGCGGAGATGGCTTTCATCGTCCTGAAAATACCCGAAGCTGGTAAAAAGATTTACCACCAGACCGAAGGTGCCCTTTCGAAACGGCAGAATCCGCATATCTCCACGGACGAACTCCGCTTCCGACGTTTCCTTATGGGCGAGACGGAGCAGCACTTCTGAAAGATCGAGACCGGTTGTCCGCCATCGTTGCGCGAGGATTCGCGAATGGCGGCCTCCGCCGCATGCAAGGTCGAGAACCCGCGCCACTTTCAAGGCGCCGAGACTCTGCTCGATGAGATCGATTGCCCTTTCGGCATCGGCCTCGTTGCGATGAGGATACAGCGCTACATACTCTTCGCCGAACCACGATTTAAACCAGTCTGATTTCACTTGTGGTAGGGCTCGCCGCGGACAATAGACCCCGCCCTGTACAACTGTTCGGCCAGAACGAGACGCGCGAGCTCATGAGGGAGTGTCCACGGCGCGAGCGACATCTTCATCGACGCCCGTCCGAGCAGCTCGTCGGAAAGCCCATAGGCGCCGCCAATCACGAATGCCGTATCGCGGTCGTTGTCGCGCTCCTTCTGGAGCCAGGAAGCAAAGGCCTCTGACGTGAATGATTTGCCGCCTGGATCGCACGCGACAATTCGCGCACTGCCCGCGCGCTCCGCAAGTCGCTCACCTTCGCGCAGCTTCACTGTATCACTCGCAAGACTTGCAGCCTTCTCCTCACGTACCTCATGAACGACGAGCGGCCAGTACCGCGCCGCTCGAGTCTCATACTCATCGATCGCCGCAGCCAGCGCCGCATTTCGCGGTTTGCCGACCGCGGCGACCACAAGTCGCATCAGGCGTAGATGCCTCGCAGCCGGTGAACGGTAGCGACGCGGCTGATGGCCAGCATGTAAGCAGCCGTTCGCATATTCACCTTGTGCTGCGTCGAGAGTTTCAGCACATCCTGAAAGCTGTTGACCATGATGTCGCGCAGCCGGTCGTTGACCAGCTGCTCGGTCCAGAAGTACCCGCCGCGATCCTGGACCCATTCGAAGTACGAGACGGTGACGCCGCCGGCATTCGCCAGAATATCCGGAATAACAAAAACTCCATTCTCTTCGAGGATGGAGTCAGCCGCTGCGGTGGTCGGTCCGTTTGCGCCTTCGCAAATAATGCGGGCGCGAATATGCCCGGCGTTTTTCGTCGTGATGACGTTCTCGAGAGCGGCTGGAAGCAGCACGTCGACGTCGAGTGTGAGAAGGTCGGCACCACTGATGACTTCAGCTTTGCTGTAACCATCGAGAGTGCGGTGCTTCTGAACCCAGGCGATCGCATCGTCTACGTCGATGCCATTCTTGTCATAGAGAGCTACTGCCCTGTCGCTGATCGCGACGACCTTGCACCCTTCGCGCTGGAGAAGCTGCGCAGCAACCGATCCAACGTTACCGAAGCCCATCACTGCGACTGTCGTCCCCTCGACAGGCATCCCAAGATGCTCGAGCGCCTGTTTCGTTACGATCATGCACCCGCGTCCAGTCGCCTCGCGACGACCGAGCGATCCGCCCATCTCGACTGGCTTTCCCGTGACAACGGCGGTGGTCGTGTGGCCGACGTGCATCGAGTATGTGTCCATGATCCACGCCATCACACGCTCGTTGGTATTCACGTCGGGCGCGGGCACGTCGGAATCGGGGCCGAGCACCTGAATGATTCCGGCGGTGTATCGACGCGTGAGCCGCTCGAGCTCCATCGCGCTCATCGAATGCGGATCGCAGACCACGCCACCCTTCGCTCCGCCGAACGGGATGTTCACGACGGCGCACTTCCAGGTCATCCACGCAGCGAGTGCTTTTACCTCTTCGAGCGTCACCTGCATGTCGAAGCGAATACCACCCTTGGCGGGGCCGCGCGAGGTGTTGTAGAGAACCCGATATCCGGTGTAGACCTCGACCTCTCCGTTGTCCCTGGTTATCGGGATCGAGACGATGATCTGTTTTTCGGGGTGCCGGAGAACCTTGTACAGCCCGGGCTCGAGGTCGAGCAGCTCGGCGGCTCTGTCAAATCGAAGCATCATCGCCTCGAATGGGTTCTCCTCATTGAGGAAGGTGTCCTTGTCCGGCTTTACGATTGTGTGCGTCGGTAATCGGAGTTCAGTAGCCATTTGATAAGGGTCGGGCGCCTTTTGGGCGCCGGAATTTACTGTTCAGGTGACGGCAATGCGCCCTTTCAGGCGCATGAGCAGGTCGTCGATTTCGGCCTCACCGCTCTCGACCAAAACTGCAAGGGAAACATACCATAAAGGAGGGTTACTGGCAGGCCATACCGGCCCCAGCTTGACCGCATCCTTGAGGGTGCAAACGACGTAGTCGAAATCCGCGCTTTTTCTCGAGATCTCGCCAATCTCGGCAGCAGTAAAGTCGTGATGATCGGGATAAGCCATTGGCGTCAAAGTCGCGCCGAGTGAGTTAAGCTGGCGAAAGAATGCAGAGGGATTTCCAACCGCGGCGATGCCGAGGACGTTTTTTCCGGCGATCATTGGCGCCGGCATGCGTCCGACGGGCGGAGTTTCTCTCACGAGCCCTGACAAGTCGAGTCTCAGCACGGCGATTGTCACGCCGGGCGCGGCCGACTTCACTCCGCGATTGACCCTCTCCACCTGTTCGTCAGTCGCAGATTTCCGAGTGATGAAAACCGCCGATGCGCGGGAAAGCGCAGACATCGGTTCGCGAAACGGTCCGGCAGGCAGCACGCGCGCTCGGCCCGTCCATTCATCCGCGCTCACGAGCACAATATCGACGTCGCGCGCTGCACTGCGATGCTGGAATGCGTCGTCGAGGATCGCGACATCGGCTCCAAGCGTGGCGGCCTCACGAATTCCTTCGACTCTGTTGGGCGCGATCACGACTGGAATTTCCGGATTTATCCGCGAGTGAACGAGCGGCTCGTCACCACCGTATCCTCGCAGGACGATCGCGGGCGTCCTGCCATGAGCGGCGAGTCTCGCTGCAAGCCATGCGCTGACCGGTGTCTTTCCGGTCCCGCCAACTGTGAGATTGCCAACGCTTATTGTGGGGATAGCGGCAGCTTCGGTCTTCAATAGTCCGATGTCGTACAACCATCCGCGAGCTCGGACGGCGCCGCGAAACAACCCTTCAAGCGGAGCGAGTGCTGTGCGGGCCAGCATGTCGGCCGCAGACTCGCCCGCCCAGACCGACTCGATCAGGCGCACGCTATCTGCTTCACTGCTTCCATCAGCGCTTCGAGCCGCGGTGCTTCTTCCGCAGCATCGCGGGGCGAATCCGCAGACACGAACGTCGGCGTGCCATACGCAATCGTTATTCGCGCGAACGGTTTCGGTATGATGAATCCGTCCCAGCTCGAGAGCTGCCAGAAGCGATCGACGTACGCGGCGGAAGGAAGAATCGCGGCGCCTGAGCGCTGCGCGGCGATTACAGCGCCGGGGGCATACTTGTGCCGTGGTCCGCGTGGACCGTCCGGTGTGATCGCAATGTCCTCTCCCGCTTTCAGCACGCGCACCATTCCGATCAACGCTCGCCCGGCTCCGCGCGATGTCGATCCACGGATGAGGTTGTATCCCATCCACTGGAGAATTCGCGAGATTATCTCGCCGTCCTTGTGCTCGCTCACCAGGATATGAACTCCGCGATTCCTGTGAGGCCACAGGAAGGCGAGCATTTCGCCATGCCAGAAGGTGAAAAGAATCGACGTCTTTTCCGCGTGAAGTCGCTGGACGGTCTCGTCGCCGACAAAGCGAACGCGCCACGTACTCGAGATAGCGCGAATCAACCGGCTGGCGGCGAAGATGGAGATCTTCATCCCCGTTGACACTTCTGTCATCGGCCCACGCGCGTCTTTCATTGCACCAACCCGCTCGCCATCCCGGCAACTCGTCGAGCAGCGCCCGGCTCACCAAGCTTGCCGCGTACTTCGGCGAGACCTTCCAGTACTCGCGCCCTCTCCGAATCGGCTGGATCGAGAAGTCGCTGCATCTGCACAGCGACCCTGGCCGGAATCAGGTCGTCCTGCACGAACTCCCGGGCAACCTCACGACCAGCGACGACGTTGACCAATCCGATGTGCGGAATCGTCACCATGAGTCGCGCGAGAAAGTATGAGATCTCACTCGTTCGGTAGGCGACTGCCAGCGGGCAATCGGCGATCGCAGCTTCGAGCGTTGTCGTTCCGCTTTTGCAAAGAGCTGCATCGGCCGCGCGAAGCACGGTGAATGATGCAGACTGAACCAGCTTGTACGGGCACCGCTCTGGATCGAGAGTGATCGTCGGAGCGACACTCACGACTACTTGAAGCCGGGGTACCGATTTCTCTACTTCCCGCGCTGTCGCGACGAAGTCGTCGATGTGGCGATCGATCTCCTGTTGCCGGCTTCCAGGAAAAAGTGCAAGCACGGGAGCCCCAACAGACAACGAGAGCGCACTCCGGGCCTCCTGCTTCGACGGGAGATTTCCGGCCCTGTCCAGCAACGGATGACCGACGAAGGTCGCATCGATCCCGTGACTGCGAAGCAATGCCTCCTCGAACGGAAGAATCACCGCCGCTTTGGTGACAATCTTCGCGAGCTTTGGAAGACGTCCTTCGCCCCACGCCCATACCTGGGGCGTCACGTAGTAAAGAACGGGAATCCCGGCATCAGCCGCAGCGGCGGCCGCCTTCATGTTGAATCCGGGATAGTCGATCACTACGAGCAGCTTGACGTCATGCTCCTCAAAACGATTGCGAACTGTTTGAAGCAGCTCCCAATGGCGCGGGATATGGCGAATGATCTCGAGAAATCCCATCACACCTGTCTCGTATCTGCCGAACAGGCTGACACCCGCCTTCTCCATGAGCGGCCCGCCGAAGCCAGTCAGCGTCAGGTCCGGCCTCAGTCGTCGGAGCTCCTCTGCTACACCCGCCGCGTGGAGATCGCCAGAGGCTTCTCCAGCGACGAAAACGACCTCAGGCACGGCTTTCCGCCGGAACTCCAGTCAGCGCTGGACGAGTCCTCTCGATCTCTTCGACAATTCGGAGCGCAACGGCAAGCGCGCGTCTGCCGTCATCGCCCGTAACGACAACCGGAATCTCACCGTGCATCGCCGAAAGGAAGCTGTCGAATTCGAGACGCAGCGGCTCGCCTTCGGGTGCAGTGAGCGAGATGCGGTCGACGTAATCGGTGATGTTGACTGGACCCTGGGGTGGCTTAGAGGGATCCATTTTCTGCTTCAGCCGGAAGAACTCGCCGGTACCTGCTGCGAGATCGAGCGAGAGGTACCCGCTCTCCTGAAAGATGCGAATCTTTCGCACGCGATCGCGCGAGATGCGGCTCGACGTGATGTTGGCAACCGCTCCCGACGAGAATGTCACGCGCGCGTTCGCGATGTCGAGCATCGGGGTCAGCACCGGAACGCCGACCGCGGTGATGTCTTCCGCCGTATCTCCGACGAGCGTCAGGACCAGATCGATGTCATGGATCATCAGGTCGAGCACGACGGCGACATCGGATCCGCGAAGACTGAACAGCGCGAGCCTTTCGCTCTCGATGAATCGCGGGCGCGCGACATAGGGCAGCGCCGCTCGCACTGCTTTGTTGAAGCGCTCGACATGCCCGATCTGCACGATCAACCCGTTTCGCTTTGCGATATCGAGAATTTCATCGGCCTGCTCGAGCGTCGCCGTTATCGGCTTCTCGACGAAGACATGTTTCCCTGCCTCGAGCGCGGCCTTTGCGACTTCATAGTGAGCGGGTGTCGGAACGACGATCGTTACCGCGTCGACGTCAGCCATGAGACTCGCTTCGTCCGGATACCGGCGCACTCCGAGCTCCGACATGACCTGCTCAGCGCGCTCATCTCGCGCCTCGACGAATCCCGCAAGCTCTACCGACGCCATATCGTGCAGAATTCTTACATGATGGTACCCGAGACTGCCGGCGCCGATGACGCCCATTCGTGCCGGCTTTGTCAGATCACCACTCCGCGCCCGCTTGCCTCGACAAACCGAATCAGCTCTTTCACCTCTGGAAACATCTCCAGCTCGTGCTCGGCGCGCTGCATCGCTTGCGACACGTTCAGCTCCGATCGGAAGAACAGTCTGTAAGCACGCTTGAGCTCGCGGATGACCTCCTCCGAGAATCCGCTTCGCTGCAGTCCGACACTGTTCAGTCCATACAGTTTTATCGGATTGCCCACGGCCTTGAGGAACGGCGGCACATCTTTCGAAACGCGTGAGCAGCCGCCTATGAACGCGTGGCGTCCAATGCGACCGAACTGATGCACGCCCGACAACCCCGAGAGCGTTACCTTGTCTTCAATGATCACGTGTCCGGCAAGCTGGACAGTGTTGCCGAGGATTACGCCGTTGCCGATGTGACAGTCGTGCGCGAGATGCACGTACGACATCAGAAGGCAGCGTGACCCGACGGTAGTTTTAAATGATTGTGCCGTTCCGCGATTGATCGTCGTGTATTCGCGAATTACCGTCTCATCGCCGATCTCGACTGTCGTGTGCTCGCCGGCATACTTGAGATCCTGCGGTGGACCGCCAAGCACGCTGCCGATACCAACCTTCACGCCCTTGCCGAGCTTGACGTCGCGCTCGAGCGTCGCGCGCGGGGATATCACGCAGTCGTCGCCGATCTCACATCCATCTCCAACTATCGCGAACGGGCCGATCTCGACCCTGTCACCGATCTTTGTGTTTGGTGAGACTATCGCGGTGGGATGAATGCCGGATCGTTTCATTTATCCCGGACCATCGCGGCCATCTCAGCCTCTGCCACGATCTCGCCGTCAACTTTCGCCACGCCCTTTGTCTTGCAGACTTTCCCGCGAATCTGGACGATCTCGAGCTCGAACACGAGCTGATCACCCGGCTTCACCGGCTTTCTGAACTTGATGTTGTCGAGAGACATGAAGTAGACGACCTTCGCGTCCGGATCCTCGAGGTCGCCCAGCAAAAGCATTCCGCCGACCTGCGCCATCGCTTCGACGATGAGCACCCCTGGCATGATCGGATGACCAGGAAAGTGGCCCTGGAAGAACGGCTCGTTGATCGTGACGTTCTTGATTCCGACGACGCGCTTGCCTGGCACCAGCTCGGTGATGCGGTCCACCAGCAGGAACGGATATCTGTGCGGCAGCACGCGCATGATGTCTTCGATTCCGTACACGTACCCTTTCTCGTCAGCTGATTTCTCTTTCACCGAGACGACTCCATTTCCTGTTTTCAGTTTTCCCGACCGCGTCATTTCACGGACGAGATGCACCGTTCCGCGATGACTCGGCTTGAGCGCGACGATCCTTGCCTGAACCCGTGCACCGGCCAGAGCGAGATCTCCGACGCAATCCATCGCCTTATGTCTTACGAACTCGTCACGCCAGCGAAGCGGACCGCTCACCACCTCCGCGTCGTCGAGCACGATCGCGTTGTCCATCGACGCGCCCTTGATCAACCCGCGGGAGCGAAGCCACTCGACTTCGCGCGTAAACCCGAAAGTTCTGGCTGACGCAAGTTCGCTGTCGAACGTCTCCTTCGTGACGCAGACCTTTGTTGACTGCCGTCCAATACTCGGATGCGCAAACTCGATCGTAACGTCGAGCTCCAGACCGCTCGACGGATAGGCTTCATAGACCGACTCACCGTCGATGATGCGAACCGGCTCGGTCAGAATGAGAATCTCCGGCTGCCCTTCCTGAGTAGCAAGCCCGGCTTCGTTCAGCGCGTCGAGAAACGGCCGGGCACTGCCATCCAGGATCGGCGGTTCGGGTCCATCCATCTCGATCATCAGATCGTCGATGCCGAGCGATGCTACGGCAGCGAGAACATGCTCGACTGTGTGAACCGTGTTGTCACCGGTGCCCAACTGAGTCCGTCGCTCGGTCTCGGTTACGTTGCCTACCGTCGCCTTGATCGGAGCTGCGCCAGGAACATCAGCGCGCCTGAGGGAAATTCCATCACCCGATGCGGCTGGCTTAAACGTCAGGCGGCACGGCTTGCCAAGATGAAGTCCCGAGCCCTCGAGTGTAGCGCATCGGGCCAGTGTGACGCGACTCAAGACTTCTCCGATTCGTGATCATCCAACAATTTCTCGAGGCGCTTCATCATCCCGGCAATCTTGAATAACGCTCCTGTCGCGCGCAATGACTCGCGGTGCGGACGGGCGGGATATCCCGACCACGTCTCACCCGCGGGGACGTCCCCGAATACTCCGGACTGCCCACCAATTCGGGCACCTGGCCCAATGGTGATATGGCCGCCAAGCCCTGCCTGACCAGCGAGAACACAACCATCGCCAATCTGCGCTGAACCGGCGATTCCAACCTGCGCCATGATCAGGCACAGCTTGCCGATCTTCACATTGTGTCCCACTTGAACGAGGTTGTCGATCTTGGTGCCCGCACCGATCGTCGTGTCGTCGATGCTTCCGCGGTCGATGGTGGTGTTGGCGCCGATCTCGACGTCATCGCCGACGATGCAGCGGCCCACATGCGGAATCTTCGAGTGCTCGGTACCGCTGAACACGTATCCGAAGCCGTCGGATCCAATGCGCACTCCGGAATGAAGACGAACCCGGCTTCCGATCTCGGATCCGGAATAGAGTGTCACGTGTGGAAACAGCCGCGTCTCCGCACCAATGATTACTCCATCGCCGATGACGCAGTGCGCGCCCAGCCAGACGTTGTCCGAGACCACCGCGCCGTCACCGATAACTGCGTAAGCGTCGAGCGTTACCTGCCTGCCGATTCTTGCGCCGCGACCGATACGCGCGGTCGGGTGAACCGAAGGTGTCTGCGAAACTGGCGGATAAAATCGCGAAAGCAGCTCGAGCAATGCCGCCTGCGGTTTGTCCACGACGATTCGTGACGCGACGTTCCCCGGAGTTTCGGCCAATTCCTTCGTGATCAGCACGACGCCCGCAGAAGACGATTCGAGAGCGGCCGAATATCGGCGATCGGACAGAAAGCTCAGCTGATCCCGCTCGGCGCGAGAAAGCGGCGCTACGCTTCGAACGATCGTGTCTGGCGCACCTCTCAGCTCTCCGCCAACGATGTCTGCAATGGCACGAGCGGTGAGCGTGCCTGCACGCTCACCGCCTGTTGCTACCGATTTTGAAAGCTCTGCCGTCAACGTTTTGGAGCGGTAACCCCAGCAGGCTGTGGCGTCGTCGGACCTGCGGCGGGCCTTGGCGCCGGAGCTGCCTTGACCTTTGCGAGGACCTTCTCGGTGATGTCGAGATTCTTGTCAGCCGCGACTATCACGCTCGCCTGCGATGCAACGTCGAAGATCATCGCATAGCCGTCTTCTGCGCGAACCTGCTCGATCACCTTCTGCAGATTTTCCATGATTGGGCGGATGAGCTCGGCCTGCCTCGTCTGCATCGTGCTATCGAGCGTGCGTGCGCGCGCCTGATACGCGGTCTCACGATTCTGAATCGCTCGCGCGCGAACGTTGCGCGTGCCGCTGTCGAGCTTTGCCGCTTCCTTGTCGAAGGTCGCGGCCATCGTCTGGAGCGAATCGCTCATGCGCTGGAGCTGCGCCTGATAGGCAGCCACTTCAGTCTTGAAGCGAGTCTCGGCCTCCGCTCTTCCAGGCGCCTGCGCGAGAATCGCGGCAGAGTTGATGAAGCCTAACTTCGGGACAGCCTGGGCCGATGCCGAGCCGGCTGTTGCTGCACCAACAATGAGTGCGAGCAAAGCCGCACGAATCAATCCACGCATTAAAACTCCAGTGTTAGAAGAACTGACCAAGTTTGAAGTGGAACTTCCAGCCGGGCGCTGCACGACCAGCCTCATCCAGCCGGTCGAGTCCATACCCTAGATCTACGCCGATCGGTCCGAGCGGGCTCACAATTGCGGCACCAAATCCGAACGAACGGAACAACCGCGTGGGATCGAACTGACGCGGGCGGTCCCACACGTTGCCGCCCTCAAAGAACGTATTCACGTACAGCGACGAATTGACGCGAAGACCAAGCTCGCCGGTGCCCGTGAAGAACGCGTTTCCAAAAGAGCTGCGCTGCGCGCTTCCACCACCTTCGGCGAACTGATTGAAACCTGCTGGAGTGATCGAGAACTCCTCGTATCCGCGCAGCTGCTCACCGTACTGGGTGCCGCCAAGAGCGAACGACTGACTATAGAAAAACGGTCCCGGATCGCCGAACACAGCTCCCGCCCGCGCCGAAAGACCAAGCACGAACGTCATCGGCGAAGATCCAAGCGATGCAACGCCGATCCCGCCAATTGGCGCATACGACTTTAGCTCAGTCGTGTATCTCTGGAAAGAGGCGGTTCCGCCAAGCGGTCCACCGTTGAACTGGGCGTTGAATGTCTGCGAGCCGCCCTCAGCCGGAAACGGCAGGCCGAGACGCGTATCATGCGAGGCCGTGAAGCCGAGCGTTGACCTGAAGCAGTTGCTGCAGCGGTTGTCTACGGTACTGAGAAGCCCTTCACCTCCGTACGACACTCCCTCACCGCCGTACGAGACGAGCAGACGACTGTAGAGAGATCCGGGAACCGGGAAACCAACCTGAACCTGCGCGCCCGTCCGGACCGTGCGACCAAGATCCGCGATCGTGTAGCGCGAAGCCGTGTGATACGCGGTCAGGCTTCCCGAGATACGGGTCTGCTTGATGTTCGGATCGGTATACGTCGCGTTGAAGTCGTTGATGTATCGGCCGAACTGATACTGAAGCTGCGCGCGCTTGCATCGGCCAAGCAGGTTGGGCTGGTCGAGTCCAACGAATCCGCCGATGCCGGTTCCCTGTCCGGTGGATGCACCGAAGTTGATGTTGCCCGTCCGCTTTTCCTTCACTCGGAAGATGATGTCCACATCTCCGTTCTCACCGACCGGGCGTGTTTCAGGAGCCGGCATTGGTGCTTCGAAGAAGTTGAGGTTGGAGATGTTCTGGTAGCTTCTCAGCAGGTAGGCGCGGTTGAATACCTGGCCCGGAGCGAGCACGACCTGCTCGCGAATGCAAGAGTCGTATGTGAAGTCGTTGCCTTCGATGTCGATCCTGTTGACGATCGCGGGACTCGCCTCGTCGATCTCCCATCTGAGATTCACGACGCGAACTGAATCACCGCCTGGCTGCCGCTCGACGACCGGACGAATTCGGGCGTAGATGTAACCCTCATCGTTGTATGCGTCGCGCAGCTTCTGTTCAGCTGCGTCCCATTTCGTTGCGTCGAATGTGTTGGGCGGATTGCGATAGCTTCGGCGTACGATCCCGGTCACCTGCTGCGCAAGTGTCTGAGCATCGGTGTTGAACGGGTAATACTGCTTCACCTCGGTTTCGGAGAAGCGCTTGTTGCCGAGCACCTCGAAGCCGCCAATCTTGTATCGCGGACCTTCGCTGACCTGGAGATCGATCACCGCCTTGCCGGCAGCGCGATCGATGATCAGCGAGTCGCCGAGAATCCGGAAGTCAATAAATCCGCGGCTCGAGTAGAGCGCAGGGATCTTCTCCGAAATATCGGTCGCGTATTTCGAATCGTCGAACTCGCCTTTCCGGAACCAGTAGAACCCTTCGGGCTTCGACTCCATCGCAGCGGCGATGTCTTCTGCTGAAACATGCTTGTTGCCTGTAACACTCAGGCCTGAGATGGCCAGTCGGCGGCCCTCCTCAACCTTGAAATTGATCTTGATGTTGTTCCCCTCGCGAACGGTGTCGACGACGATCCGCGCGAGGTAGTAGCCCTTCGATTCGTAAAGCGAATCGGCCCGTTCGACCGCGAGCGCCAAAGCCGACGGATCGACTGGCTTGCCGGTGACGAGGGTCAGCCTGTCGCGGACGTCCTTACCCGAAACCCGCTGGGGTCCAGTGACCGTGTAGGAGGTGAGGACAGGGCGCTCCTTCACGATAATCGTGAGGGTCGGCTTCGCTGCCGCGGGTGGCACTGAGCAGACGACCTGAACGTCCTCGAACTGGCCGGTGCCAAAAACCGCCTTGATCGAGCGCTGAATGTCGCGGTAGTTGAGAAGCGTGCGCGGCGTCAGCCCGGCGGCGGTCCGAATCGAGGCGTCAGTGACCCGGGAGTTGCCCGAGACAGCGACGCTGTCGGGCGTGGTGCATGCGCCGGGGGCACTTTCCTGTGCCAATACGGGAGACCCCGCCGCCATCACGGCAAGCAGGGAAACAGCATACTTTTGCATCGTTGAAATATATATAGGACGAGGCGGAGAGGCCTTCGGTCGCATAAGAGACACAGACGTCGCGGCGAACATGCGATCGTGTCTCGACGCGCCGAGGCGTTGTCATCCACTTAGACAAATGGGCCGCGAAAGTCGTTGCTTTTGCAACACTCCCGCGGCCCAACTTGTTCCCTGACTCCCCAGATGCTGCTAGGGCGTTTTGGTCGTGCTCGTCAGCACCCTGAAGTCGAGTTTTCCACCTTCCGGCGATAGATCGACTTCGATCTCGTCACCCTTTGCAAACTCTCCGAGAAGGATCTTCTCGGAGAGCGGATCCTCGATGAACTTCTGAATCGCTCTCTTCAGCGGGCGCGCTCCGAACTTCTCGTCGTAACCGTTCTTGACCAGGAATGCCGCTGCAGCATCGGTCAGCTTCAACGTTAGCTCCTCATCGCCAAGGCGCTTCTGAACTTGCTGGAGTAGAATCCCGACAATCTGCGCGATGTGCTCTTCGGAAAGCGGATGGAAAACAATCACGTCGTCCAGGCGGTTCAGGAATTCCGGGTTGAAGACATGTGTCATCTCCTCCTTCACCTTCTCCGCGATGCGCTCGAAGCTGTTCCGCGAATCGGGGCTGGCGAAGCCCATGTTCCGTCCCTTCGTGATATCACGTGCGCCGACGTTCGACGTCATGATCACGACGGTGTTCTTGAAGTCGATCACGCGACCGTAGTTGTCGGTGAGATGTCCTTCATCGAGCACCTGAAGCAGAATGTTGAAGACGTCCGGATGCGCCTTCTCGATCTCATCGAGCAGCACGACGCTGTACGGCTTCCGCCTCACAGCCTTCGTCAGCGTACCCGAATCTTCGTAACCGACATAGCCCGGAGGCGCGCCGATCAGCCGCGAAACAGAGAACTTTTCCATGTACTCGCTCATGTCGACGCGAATCAAGGCACTCGGATCGGCGAACAGGAACTTCGCCAGCGCGCGTGCAACTTCCGTCTTGCCGACGCCTGTCGGTCCCGAGAAGATGAACGAGCCGATCGGGCGATTTGGATCCTTGAGACCTGCCCTGCTGCGACGAATCGAGCGGGCAAGCGCCTTGATCGCTTCTTCCTGAGCTACGACCGATGCATGGAGCTCCTCTTCCATACGCAGCAGACGCGCGGTCTCCGCTTCCTGCAGGCGCATGACAGGAATTCCTGTCCAGCGGCTGACGATGAAGGACACTTCGTTCTCGCCAAGCACAGGGCGATGAGACTGGCGGTGTTTCTCCCAGTCTTCCTGCTTCCGGCGAATCTCGCCTTGAAGCTCGCGCTCACGATCGCGCAGCGACGCCGCGCGCTCGAAGTTCTGGTCGCGAACAGCCGTCTCTTTCTCGGTATTCACTCCCTCGAGCTGACTCTTCAGCGCCGTCACTTCCGGTGGAGGTGCCTGCGTCGCGAGACGCGCTCGCGCACCGGCCTCGTCGATAACGTCGATCGCCTTGTCCGGCAGGAACCTGTCGGTGATGTA
>JBDTNA010000024.1:0-17102 GCA_039933985.1 Gemmatimonadales bacterium
CTGGTTTTCGTGAGCGTCCTGTTCACGATCGCGGGATCGATGTTCGCCCTGTCGCAGCCTTCGTTGCTCGAGGCTGTCGCGAGACATCCCTTCCTGTCGATGATCGCACCGTTTGCCGCGCTGTTCATCACGCTGCGTGCGCGCGACGTCTTCCCCGCAAACATCGGCCTCGTGCTCATGTTCACGTTCGCCATGGGCGTCGTGATCTCGCCGGTGCTTTACGTCTACGGACAGCAACAGCCAGGCTTGATCACTCAAGCCGCAATGCTGACGATCGGAGCGTTTGGAACTCTCACCGCTTACGCGTTCGTCTCACGTCGCGATTTCAGCGCGTGGGGAAGCTTCTTCATGGTCGGGCTGTGGGTCGTGCTCGGCACCATGTTCCTGAATTTCTTCTTCCGGAATCCGGCGCTCGATCTGTGGCTGGCCGGCGTTACGGTGCTCGTGTTCAGCGGACTGCTCGTGTTCGACACATGGAGAATTCGAAACCAGTACGGGCCGAATGAGTATGTTGCGGCCGCGGTGACGATATATCTCGACCTGCTCAACCTCTTCATGGCCATTCTTCGCATCCTCGGCGGGCGTCGCAACTAGCGATGCCGCACCACCTGTCGACGCTTCTTCGCGACGGCACGGGACAGAAATGGGGCCGAGGCAGCCGCGGAAGATTTGCGGAAATGCCCGTGCCCAGAGGTGCTGTTGTGTTCGTCCACGGGTTTCGCGGCAACGCGATCGAGACGTGGTTCGATTTTCCCTTTCGTCTGCCGAAAGAACAGAAAGCCGCCGACTACGATCTCCTTTTCTACGGATACGATTCGCGCGAGCAGGCGCCCTACAGCGCGAGAAGTCTCAATCTTTTTCTGCGGGCCGTCGCTGAAGATCCGGCTAGACAGATTGTAAATCCGTCACTCGCGGCAGGTCTCCAGAAACGACCGGATACTTTCCGCTACGATCACATCGTCATCGCCGCGCACTCGCTCGGCGCAGTCGTATCGCGTCTAGCGCTGCTGGGAGCAGTTTCACCACAACGAGATCCACTACCGTGGCTGTCGAAGGTTCGGCTCGTGCTGTTCGCGCCCGCGCACGCGGGCGCGCCGGCAGTGAAGCTGGCATCCCTCGTATTCATGGGGCTGCCGGTCGGGTCGGCATTGGAGGCTCTCGCGCGCAAGCGGTACAAGTCGATCGACGATCTGGACCCCGCAGGCCAGACGATCCCGCAGCTGCGCACAGACATCCAGCAGTTTCTGGCAAGCGCACCGGCGAACGTCGCCGACTGTCACCGTGCATGGGTCACGCATGGCAGTGCCGACTGGGTAGTAAAGGCAGGTCAGTATCTTCAAGACAATCAGTTCCTGCCGATGAATGGCGCGGGTCACTTCGAGGTCTGCAAGCCGACGCAGAAGGATCATCGTCCGCTGGACTTTCTCCTCGGTGTGCTTCCATGAGCGACACGAGCGAGCGTCTCGCACAGATACACCACGCGTATTTCGAAGACGACGACGGCGCAGCAAGAGCGCTGAAGATTTTCGAATCGTGGCAGGGCGCGCTGTCGAAGCTTCTCAGGCATCATCGGACTGAGTCGATCTCGGACAACGAAACATGGGAGCGTGACAGCTTCGATTACCTGTTTGCGTACTTCAGCATGGTCGAAGTCGCGTGCCTGGCTGGATGGCTTTCAGGTGAATTGCCCACTGCACACGTTGAAATGGCCACGCGTGTTCTGGGTGACGAAGATGTGAAACGCTACTACGAGGATCACTATCCGATTCTGCTCCCGCAGGCTCATCGCCGTCGTGTGGAAGGCCAGGGGCTCGAATCCAATGTGGGAGCGCCGGATGGAGCCGAGGCCTTGTTCGAGCATTTCTTCACATTGAGCCAGCCGATAGAAACCGGCGCTGAAGTCGAGACCTTCTTGTGGTTTCTCGACGGAGGATCGCGCGGCGGAGCAGACATCAACGATACGATCGAAGCGCTTCGCACTCCGACATCATTTCTCGAGCATGCTTCTGCGCGCCCCGAAGATTTCGCAGACGAAACGCTGCCGCCGTTAAGCGCATCGATTCAGGGATTCCTTTCGTTCGTCGAGTTTGCGCCGCGGCTGCTTCAGCTTCTTCAGGAGACCGCAGAATTTCCGATGCTTCAATCGGCGATGTGGCACTATCACGGATACTGGCTCCAGCAGATGAATCAGCACATGGGCTCGGAGGTTCGGCGAGCGCTGACTGCAATCGAGCGCTGGGATTTTCTGCCGGGCCATGAAAGCGACACGTGGGTGACGCAGGTAGAGGAAGGCGACATCACGCGAGCGAAGCAGAAACGCGCGCTCGCTCAGCTTTCATCAGGTCGTTACAGCTACGCGCTCGTCGAAGGACTGCTCGCGCTGTCAGCTCGGACAACATTCCTAAGTGACTCTCGGCAGTTCAACTTCGATGAAGAGGCCGCCCCCGCGGTTCCGCAGGATGAGCCCGCGGAGGATCTCGTTCGCTCCGAAGATGAAGAGCTGATGAGCTGAACGACGCTACGCGGGCGCTCCACCGCCGTCACCGTCGGCAGAAGCGGATGAATCTTCGTCGCTTCGATCGATTGCTTTCGCGAGGTCGAGATCGTTCTGCGTTATTCCACCGGCGTCGTGCGTGCTCAACGATAGAGTGACCCGCGAATAGCGGATATCGATATCCGGGTGATGATTCGCCGACTCGGCGTGTTCGGCCACGCGATTCACGAACGCGATGGCATCCAGAAAATTCCTGAACGCATACGTTCGCGTGAGCAAATCGCCCCGTCGCGACCAGCCGGGTAGACTGCCCAGCTCCCGCTGGATGGCGATGTCGGATAGGAGCTCAGCCATGACTCGTCCTCGTGTTTTGAACCGTTAAACCACTGCCGAGCCAGAAGATAGCTGGAAATCTGGCGTTCGCTGTTACTTCGGTATATGTTCGGTATGCAGCGAGGGGCGGAATAATGGCGGCAGGCGGAACCAGGCGAACGAAAAAGACGGTGTCGAAGCAGGAACCGCTGTTCGGCGCCGCATATGAGCGCGAGTCGCGACTGCTTCCGATAATCGGCCAGCAGAAGGACATCCGGTACTACTCGTCCTTCGCGAAAAACGTGTTGAACACACCCGACACAACGGGGATGGGATTCTGGTCCATCAATCCCTATGTCGGATGCGCATTCGGGTGCGCGTACTGTTACGCTCGATACACGCATCGTTTCGTCATGGAGCGCGCCGCCAGTGCAGATCGAATGGAAGACGAGCTGCACGAGCGCTTCGAGGATATGCCTCCATGGCTCGCGTTCGAGCGCAACATTTTCGTGAAGCAGAATGCGGCCGAAGTTCTCGCACGGACACTGCGCCAGGGAAGCGACAAGCATCTCGCGCTGCTGAAGGGCGAATCGATCGTGATCGGAACTGCTACCGACCCGTATCAACCCGCGGAAAGAACATTCCGAGTGACGCGCCGCGTTCTTGAAGTTCTGGCCGAGCATCCGGGACTGCGCGTGTGCATCATCTCGAAGAGTCCGTTGATCACGCGCGACATCGACGTGTTGTCGCGAATCAACAGAATATCCGACCTGTCGATTCACATCTCGCTGATCACGCTAAGGCGAGATCTCGCCCGGCGTCTCGAGCCGCGCTCACCGACACCGGAGTCGAGAGTGCGTGCGCTGGCGCGACTTCGCGAAGCCGGAATCGACGCGGGCATCAACTGCATGCCTGTGCTCCCGGGAATCACGGACAATCCGTCAGATCTCGAAGCGCTTGTAAAGCGGGTTTCGGAAGCAGGTGCAACGTATGTCGGCGCATGCGCGCTTCGGCTTCGCGTGACGGCGCGGAAACGCTACCTCCCGATGATCGCAAGGGAGTTTCCGCATCTCGAGGAACGCTATCGCAACACGTACTCGTACAGCATTCATGCGGGTGAGAAGTATCGCGACGGACTCGCGCGCTTCTTCGACAAGCTCTGCAAGAAGTACAAGGTGAGGAGCTCGAGCCACATGCGAGATGACGAAGACGACGAAGGGGACGAAGCGCAGATGCGCCCCGTCCCCCCTCTGCAGCTTTCGCTGCCGTTCGTCGATTGAATGCTACTGCAGTCGCGCGCGTGACTGCGATTACATCAGACGATCAGCTACTCCTCTCCCGATGACGATATGTCGCCGGATCCGTAGCCAACATCCATCGCGACGAGAACTGCGCCCGCATTGTTCGCAACACCCATCTTCTGCGCGCAACGACGAACTGCGTTGCGAGTTGCCGCATCGTAACGACCGGTTACGTGGGCGAGTCCACACTTCCGATCTCTGAGCTCCTGCTGAAGAGCGAGGAACTGCGGGCCGGTGAGTCCAGCTGCGCCAGCCGATGTCGGGCATCCCCACGGACACGTCGTCCCGTCGGACGGCGGAACCGGCTTTGCCTCGAGACTCGAGTCCTTCGCGGCCTTCGCGGTCGCTTCCTGCGCACCTGCGATTACCGGCAGCATAACAAAGCCGGCTGCTACAGCCAGAATCCTGAGCTTCATTTCCCCTCCCTTTGTGAGCTAAATGTCTGTCATGACGCGAAAGGAAGATTGCAAGGCGCAGGCCGGGAATGCAAAAACGTCAGTCTCGCTGACATTTCGCGAAACTGACGTATATAGCCCATTTGGCCGGGAGGAAGGTCAACGAACCATCATAAATCCAATCACGGCCCCGATCGCGAGAATGAGCAGTCCGCCGACGACCGCGACTCCTGAATTCATCTTGAAGCCGCTCTCTTCGGGAGCCGGCACAGGCGTATCGGGAAGCGAGCTCAGGATTTTGCTCTGCACGTGGATCGGCGTGTGACGCTTCCGGAGCGTTTCTGCCTCGCTGTTGATACGCGCCCAGAGCTCTGCCGTCTCCATCTCGTCCGTCGTCGTGAGGCCCTCGCGAGGCTGCTCGCCATCGAGCCACGCCTGAACTGCTGGCGTCGCCGGCGGAGTTTTTCTGTGGATCGGCCTCGGCGGCTCCGGCGTTTCCGGCACTTCGTCGCTCATGCGTACTTCTCCTCGAGTAATGCCTGAAGCGCTTCGCGCGCCCGGTGAACGCGCATCTTGAGAGCGCCTACCGTCGTTTCCAGGAGGACGGCCATCTCCTCGTATGATCTGCCTTCGACGTGCTTCATCACGAACGCTTCGCGAAGTGATTCCGGCAGTCGTGCGAGCGCGTACTCGAGATCGGTGCGCAGCTCATTGCGGTCCATCTCTTCTTCGGGCGTAGAGAACGACGACGGCTGATCATCCTCTTCGTAGCTCACGTGCGTGCGCCGGATATTCTTGAGCCAGTCTTTGCAGGAGTTGGCTACGATCCTGAAAACCCAGGCGTCAAATCGTCCGCGCACTTCACCGAGGTGCTGATACGCCTTGATGAAACTCGCCTGTAGAATGTCTTCGGCTACATCGGGACTTCCAGTCATTCCGAGTGCATGACGGTAGAGCGGATCGCTGTAGCGCTGGATCAGGACACCGAATGCATCCTTCGATCCGGCAAGGACGCGGCTGATGATCTCCTGGTCCGCATCGGCCTGATCGACGTCGGGGGCCGTAGGTGCGGTTGTAGTCACGGGGCGTAGTGTAATCCTTTTTTGGGGATCACACTAGAAGCAAATGACGCTACAGCGTGCTGTTAGCTATTTGCAGCACTAGCTCTTTAGCTGGTTGGCTATTCAGAAAAAACTTTCCACTTTCGTTCGCGAATTTCTGACCCGTGCTCATCCAATCGTGGCGGTGGAAGTCGAACCGATCCCGGCACCGATGGAGCAACTCCAGTCAACGCCGATGCATTCGCTTCCGCCAGTGACTCGAGAACGGATTTCACCACTCCCGCCGGCACTCCAACATGATCGAATTTCTTGATCCATTCATCAGCGGTTTTTTCCCGAAGCTTTTCGCCGACAGCGGCAACGATCCGGTCACGGTCCGCGAGCCTTCCTGCATTAGTTGTTAGATGGGGGTCGTCCCGCATCTCATGCAGCCCAACAGCTCCGGCAAATGCCTTCCATTGATTGTCAGTTCCAACCGCAACGATCATAGCGCGATCCGACGCGTGAAAAAGTTGATACGGAACGAGATTGGGGTGCTGGTTGCCCCACCGTTTCGCATCGTTGCCGGTAACGAGTGAGTTCTGCGCAACGTTGATCAGCGCCGCTCGCGCGCTGTCGGCGAGCGAGATGTGAATTCGACGCTCGTTGGGCGGAATCGCGTCCGATGCAATTCCTCGCGCTGCGAGGGCAGCCAATATCGCGATCGCCGCATCCTTCCCCGCGATGATATCCGCCAGCGCAACTCCGACACGCATCGGTTCCCCCTCCGGCTCGCCCGTGATCGACATCCAGCCACTCTCTGCCTGAACCACCAGGTCGTATCCGACACGCGGACTCTCCTCACCGAACCCGGTGATCGTGCACCAGATGAGCCGAGGGTTGGCCTCGAGGAGAAGCTCCGGATCGATGCCCCGCCGCTCCATCGTCCCCGGCCGGAAGTTGTCGATCACCACATCCGCGTCGGCCGCGAGCTCGAAGATCAGCTCCCTGTCAGGCTCGGAATCGAGGTCCAGGGCGATGCTCTTCTTGTTCCGATTTACCGACAGGTAATAGGCACTTTCACCCCGATCATCGAACGGCGGACCCCAGCCTCGGGTGTCATCCCCGACGCCGGGTTTCTCCACTTTGATGACAAGAGCGCCCAGGTCACCCAACATCATAGTAGTGAGCGGCCCTGCCAGGACGCGGGACAGATCGAGAACCTTGACGGAGTTGAGCATATGACACCGTGATAATGGCTTATTACTGTCGTGAAATTGCCGGATCGAAAGCGAAGCTCTACCCGATAATTGCCGATGCGTAACTACTTCATCCTTACTTGTTTTAGTGCCGGAAAATCATATACTTAGCGCCGTTTCCGGCCTTCGTCGCCGCCTTATGATTCAGAACGCGAGCCGAGCCCGAGATAATTCCCCGAAAATCCAACGCTGAACGTCAATAGATCAGGAGCATGTGATGGCTGAGAACGACAAACCGTCCGAGCCAGCGGCCCCTACCCCTCCCGCCGACGGTGTTCCGCCGATTCCGCCCAAGCGGAGTCCGGGTCACCGCGGTGCAGACGTCAAGGACACTGTCGCCGAGATGGCGGCAAAGGCGCATGAGATCAGTCTCGAAGCCGGGAGCAAGATGGCCGCGGCGATGAAGGATGTCGTGAATGCCGCCGCCGGTCTGACTGGATTTGTCATCGAAAGCGCGCGGGATCTCGTGCAGTATATGGTACGGCGCGGCCAGATGACGCAGGAAGAAGCGGACAAGCTCATCCGCCAGGTCGAGGAGCATCAGCCCAAACGTCCGAAGACTCCTCCTCCCCCAGCTCCGCTCAAGTCGAGCGCTCCGGCGCATCCATCGCACGCGCCGAAGCCGGTGTCTCATGCGCCTGCCCACGCGAGTCATACTTCTCACGCGCCGGCAAAGCACGCACCTCCTGCCAAGCATGCTCCTGCGAAACACGCGGCACCGGCGAAGAAGACTGCTGCAAAACCGGCCAAGCCTGCGGCGAAAAAGGC
Organism: Gemmatimonadales bacterium; assembly: GCA_039933985.1. Lineage (GTDB taxonomy): Bacteria > Gemmatimonadota > Gemmatimonadetes > Gemmatimonadales > Gemmatimonadaceae > UBA4720. The sequence goes on from JBDTNA010000024.1 coordinate 7,570, forward strand.
CGCCAAGCCCGCTCCGAAAAAAGCTGCAGCGAAGAAGCCGGCTGCAAAGAAACCCGCCGCGAAGAAACCAGCGAAGCGCAAATAAGCCGCTGCGTCGTGCGGTAAGCGGGGTGATCGAGTGAAGGGCAGCACCATCGAGGTTCCCCGGGGAGACGCGGTCGCGCTCACTCGCGTGCTCACGCGGATCGACTCGCGTAACCCAACGCTCGCGCCAGACTCATCAGGCGAGGCGGAAATCGCCTCAGCGCTCGCCCGCGTTCTTGGTGATTGGGGTTTCTCGATCGAGTTATCCGATTCAGCTCCCGGCCGTCCCAATCTCATTGCGCGAATAGGTCCGCGCGATTCTCCGGCGATGATGTTCATGGGACATCTCGACACTGTGGGCGTGGAAGGGATGACGCACGATCCGTATTCCGCCGATATGAAGGACGGCAGGATTTACGGACGCGGCTCTGCCGACATGAAATCAGGAATTGCGGCGATGTGCGTCGGCGCGCTTCGCGCGTTCGAATCGTCGGGAGACCGGGCGAAGCGGCAGATCATCATCGCCGTCGTCACCGACGAGGAATTCGAGAGCCTCGGCACCACCGCATTGATCAACAGCGGCACCTCGGCCGAATGCGCAATCATCACCGAACCGACGCGGCTCGCGATTTGTCCGGCGCATCGTGGCTTCGTGTGGATGGAGATCGCGTTCACCGGACGTGCTGCACATGGAAGCAGGTATGACGTGGGAGTCGATGCGATCACTCACGCGGGTCTCGTCCTCGCGGAGCTCGATGAGCTGGAGCACGTGACGCTGCACGAGCGAAGGCATCCGTTGCTGGGACGCGCGTCGGTGCATGCATCGACGATCAGCGGTGGACTCGGGATCTCCACTTATCCCGATCGTTGCGTGCTGACAGTCGAGCGGCGAACGATTCCTGGCGAGACGGCTGATGCAGTTCTCGCCGAGATCGAAGCGATCTGTGAGCGCGTGACGGCGCGCCGGCCCGAGTTATCCATGTCAGTTAGATTGATCGGTGCGCAGCTTCCGAGCGATGTTGCGACGGATGCACCGGTTGTGACGGCGGTCGCGCGCGCCCTCGAGGCGGAAAATATGCCGGCTCCGATCGAAGGATTGAGCGCGTGGACCGACGCTGCACTTCTCAATGCGGCCGGAATTGCGACGATCTGTTTCGGGCCGGGAGATATTGCGCTTGCGCATGCGGCCGAAGAGTACGTTCCGGTAGATGAGATCATTCGCGCGACTGATGTGCTGACGCGTGTCGCCACCGACTGGATGACGGAGAAAGATTGAAGCATCTGAATCACCGGCAATACGATTCGCTCGAGAGCGCGATCACGCGTGGAAGCCGAGTGTCCATTTACCGGCGCGGAACCGAGTATGTCGGAATTCCGCAGAGAATTATCTCTGATGGAAACAAGGAAGCAGTGGTGATTCTTCATCCCACAACGGGTGAAGAGATCACCATTCGTCTCGAGGACATCGAGCATCTCGAGGTTGTATCGCGATGAACTTCGACCTGTTCGGCGATGACTCCCCTCCGCCGCGCGGCAGGAAGACGTCATCGTCAGCATCGCCCAGGCCCGTCGCCAGAAAGTCCGCTGCATCCAGGCGCATAGCTGAAGACGGAGCGATTGTCGCGATCTATGCTGACGAGTCGTGTCTTGGGAATGGTCGCGAAGGGAGCAATCCCGGCGGCGCGGGTGGAGTTATCGAGCTGATGGATTCAGGTATCCTTGTGCGCTGGGATTACTGGGTTTCAGAGCCGGCCACAACGAACAATCGAATGGCGCTGCAGTCTGTGATCGAGGCGTTCGGCGAGCTTTCGAGAATGGAGCGCCTGTTTCGCGTCGTGTTCACGAGCGACTCCAAGTACATTGTCGAAGGGATGCGGTCCTGGGTCGCCGGCTGGATTGCGAGAGGCTGGCGTCGAAAGGCCGGACCGATCGAGAATCTTTCGCTGTGGAAGGAAGCGGTCCGAGCGACCGAGCCTTTCGAGTGTCAGTGGAACTGGGTTCGCGGTCACAACGGCCAGCCGCAGAACGAATATGCAAACGATCTCGCGACGCGAGCGGCTGCGGAACAATCGAACTCTGGTGGTTTACGTGCGTCGGAGTTTGACAGCTGGCTCGCGGAGAGCGAGGGAAGAAAGGGATTCAGCGAGACCGCGCCTTTTCCTGAAGCCGGAACATTCAAGCCAAGCCCGAGAGTATGGACGATCTAGACCGGATTTTTCATCGCCTGGTTAGCAATATCAGGCACCGTCACTCGGAATATCTCACGATGCCGTTCACGGTTCAGGAGCTGTACGAAACGCTCATACCGTACCGGCATCACCGACGTGAGCTAGGCATCGAGACAAATCAGGATTACGAGATCGCGATGACGCGGTTGCTGTCGGGCGAGCGCGACTATCTGCTGGCCGATCAGGCAATGCGCGACAAGCTCCGGAGCGAAGTCGAATCGCGTAACATGGATCCGGGAGCGTTCAGAGAGTTTGCCGCGTCGAAGGTGTCACTGGCTCCCGAAGGTTTGCGGCGGATTCGCGCGCTGACCGCATCGGGGACTGAAAGTGCGTCCTCTTCTGCAACGCCAGCTGCCGCGACCCCGGGTTCTGACTCGGCCGTTGGGAATGGCTCGCCTGTATCTGAGAGACCCGCGCCGACGCCGATCAACGCGACGTTTCCAGTCTCCGCTCCACCGGCATCTGAAGCATCGAAGACGGCGCCCGCTGCTCTTTCATCGATGATGAATGCGCCTGTGCCCGAGGGATGCCGCTTCTGCGGCGGTACGCTGCCCGAGGGACGCGTGGTGATCTACTGCCCGCATTGCGGTAACAACCTTTCGATCTCGCGGTGTCCTGCGTGCGGATCAGAGTTGGAGAAGGGGTGGAAGTTCTGTGCGACGTGCGGGCGGGGTGTCGGGTAACCAGGACTGCGGCAAAGATGAAAGTCAAAGTCAAAGTCAAAAGTCAAAGGCTTTGACACACCGAATACACCGAATAGCACCGAATACACCGAGAACTACCGTCGTCGGACTGTAGGCTGTTCCGCAGTCCAAACTTTCAAGTTTTTTTGGAACTGCAACGACTTTCGAACGCTGGTCGAAACCGTTCCAAGGCTTTTTCGGTGTGATCGGTGCCGTTCGGTGTATTCGGTGTGCCAATGCCGTTGACTTTCCGTAGACGATCTCACATGAAACAGACCATGCCAACTCAAAATGAGTCGATTGTCTTCCTCTCCGCAGTCCGCACTCCTTTTGGAACATTCGGCGGCTCGCTCAGAGACGTATCGGTAAGCGACTTCACCACGTTCATCGCAAAAGCCGCGATCGAGCGTTCGGGCGTCGACATCAACGACATCGACAGCTCAATCTTCGGCAACGTCCTCTACACGACTGCCGAGTCAGCGTACTTCTCGCGACATGTCGCGCTCAAGGCGGGAATGCGCGAGGAATCATCCGCGCTGACCTTGAACCGCCTGTGCGGATCGGGATTTCAGGCCGTCGTCAACGGCGCATACGAAATCCTGATCGGCGATTCAAAAGTCTGCCTCGTCGGCGGTGCCGATTCGATGTCCCAGGCGCCGCACGTAGCGCGTGTTCGATGGGGTGTGCCGTTCGGCAAGTCGCCGCCGCTCGAGGACAGCCTGTGGGAAGCGCTCCGCGACAGCTACGCCGGACTCGCGATGGCGGAAACGGCCGAGAATCTCGCGGTGCAGTACAACCTCGATCGCGGATCCGTCGATGAGTTCGCGCTTCGATCACAGCAGCTCGCGCGAGACGCGTGGGCAGCCGGTGCGTTCAAGGATGAAGTCGTGCCGATTCCCGTTCGAAATCCCAAGACAAGGAAGGAAGAGCTGTTTGAGCGCGACGAGCACATTCGTCCCGACTCGACTCTCGAAGGATTGGCGAAGCTCAAGCCTGTATTCAAAGCCGACGGTGTTGTAACCGCGGGCAATGCATCAGGAATCGGCGACGGCGCAGGCGCGCTCGTCATATCGAGCGCTATATATGCGGCCGAGCGTGGGCTCAAGCCGCTCGGAAAGCTCGTATCGTGGGGCTTCGCCGGGGTCGATCCGAAGATCATGGGAATCGGACCTGTTCCTGCCGCGAAGAAAGCTCTGGCCAAAGCGGGCCTTCAGCTTGGCGACATGGATCTCGTCGAAGTCAACGAAGCATTTGCACCACAGGCGTGCGCCGTCGAGCGCGAGTTGGGAATCGACCGGAACAAGCTCAACCTGCAGGGCGGCGCGATCGCGCTGAGCCACCCGCTCGCTGCATCGGGAGCGAGGATCACGGCCCATCTACTGCATACACTCCGTGCCGAGGGGAAGCGCTATGGCCTGGGCAGCGCCTGCATCGGGGGCGGACAGGGCATAGCCGTAATCGTCGAAGCGGCATAACCGGAGAGAGACAATGCGATCAATGAAAGCGCGCGTCGCAACGATGGCCGGAATCGTCGCGGCGCTCAGTGCTTGCGCGTCAGTTGGCGGAACGACCACCGAGTCGACCGATCAGGGAACGACATCGCCGCCGCCATCGGAATGGCCAGTGAGAACCAGAGAGCACGTCGATCTCTGGCTGCACGGCTTCGCGATGATTCAGGACGATACGAGCCAGGTTCCTTTTTTCCGCCGCGGCTACAAGGCGGAGATGCAGGATTTGAAGCGCCGCTCGAACGTGACGACTCAGCTCGATGCAAATGTCGGCAATCTGAGAAATCGTCTCGCTATCAATCCGGGTCTCGTGAACGCGCAGTTCGTCCCGCTGTACTTCGAGTCGCTCGATGAGATGGTTCGCGCGCTCGACATCTTTCAGAGAGCAGACGGAAATCCTCGCGCCGCGGGAAATCAGGAAACGGCGGAGCTGATCGCAACCCTCGCCGGATACTTTCCGCTTCCCGCCGATCGCGAGTGGGTTCGCCTCTTCACGCAGTCGATTCGCGACGAGAACACGAGATTCTATCAATCGTACTGGGACCAGCAGCAGCGTGAGCGCGGGGTTGTCGTGACGGAAGTCGAGCGGATGTGGCAACGCACATATCGCCCGCGGCTGCAACGATTCCTGAACAACACGCGACAGGCGGGCGGTGAGATTCTTCTTTCGCTGCCGCTCGATGGAGAAGGACGCACCCTTACGGCTGGCAAACAGCAGAACGCGACCGCGGTCACCTTTCCGATGCGGACGTCCGATGCGGCCGAGGCGATGTATGTCGTCGCGCACGAGATCGTGGGAAGTGAAGTGCGCACGGCGGTCGAGGACAATGTCACGCCGACGGATCGTCGCGCCGGTGTGCTGGACCGTTACATCGCCGCTGGTGCAGTGCGCGGTGGACTGATTCTGCTGCAAAAAGTCGCGCCGGAGCTGGTTGATGGTTACGCGCGGTACTATCTCCGTTCATCCGGCCGTCCCGTCGGCTCGAATCCGGTCACATCGCTTGCTGCTGCGTTTCCGCTTCCCGACGCCATCCGCGATGCGATTGCTCGTCAGATTGACGTAGTGCTCGGGGGCATTTAGCCCCCGAGTCCGTGTCGGTCGTCCGGTAATTGTCCTCAGCAGTCCGCATGCTCACTCGGTCGCGCCTGATGTAGGCGTCCCCTCCTATCGGTTGATGCCGCGCGCCGTCGCAACGCGATCGCGTCTCGAACGCTTCCGACACAACCAAGCGCATATAGGCGGAGGGCGAGGGGTCGGATTTCGGCCGCTTGGCGGAGCGAGGGAGCGCGCGCAAATCAACCTGGGAAACACGGGTAATTAAGACGCGCGAGCGAGTGAGCATGCGGTCGAAATCCGACCCCTCGCCCTCCGCCCACATGAGCACTCCAGCAACGAGTATTTTTCCTCCATGGCCGAAAGCTCCAACCTTCCCGCTCAGCAAGCTCCACTCGACCGAGGTGCCATCGAGCGCGTCCTCGCGCGCGCGGCCGAGCTTCAGGTTACGAGCTCGACGGCAGATCCGAGCGGGCAACTCAGCGAAGACCAGCTCATTCAGATAGGCCAGGAAGCTGGGATTAGCCCGGCAACGATATCGCAGGCACTCGCAGAAGAACGCATGCGCCTCACCATGCCAGTCGAGCAGGGATTTGTAGCGAGCATCACCGGACCGGCCATTGCGACTGCGTCGCGCACCGTGCAGGGAAATCCCGCCGAAGTTCTCGCTGCCGTCGATGCGTGGATGCAGCGGGAGGAATGCCTTCGCGTTCAACGCCGCTTCCCCGACCGCATCACATGGGAGCCACGCTCCGGCGTGCTCGGCACAATTCAACGCGGTCTCAACATCAGTGGACGCGGTTATCATCTGACTCGCGCCAGTCAGGTTGCGGCAACAATCATCCCCGTCGACGCGGAGCGCGTACTCGTTCGCCTCGATGCCGATCTCTCTGACAGTCGCGGCGCACGCGTGCGCGTTGGATTCGGCGCTCTCGTGGCCGGCGTAATAGGAAGCGGAGTGATTGCGGCTCTCGGATCATTAGTCGCCGCACCCGAAGCGTTCCTGTTGATCGGCGGAGCGGCGGCCGTTCCAACGCTCGCCGGCGCCGCGGCAGGATATCAGGTCGGCAAAGGCCACCGTCAACTCGTGATGCGTGCGCAGCTCGCGCTGGAACAAACTCTCGACCGGCTCGAGTTCGGAGCTTCCCGGAGATCCAAGTGAAGGAAATCAGAAGGGTCGGTGTTCTTGGCGGCGGACTCATGGGCAGCGGGATCGCCCAGGCTTGCGCCATGGCCGGGTTCAATACGACCGTGCGGGAAATCACCGACGAGCTGACCGAGAAATCCCGCAGCGGAATCGCAAAGGTTCTCGCGAAAGGAATCGAGAAGGGCAAAGTCACTCCCGATCAGCGCGAAGCGACGCTCGGCAAGCTCTCGTTCACGACCGACATCTCGAGTCTCGCGCAGTGCGACATCATCATCGAAGCAGTCGTTGAAGACCTCGAGCTGAAGAACGCAATGTGGAAAGAGCTGAACGGCGTGTGCCCGCCGGACACGATCTTTGCGTCGAACACTTCGAGCCTGACCATCGCGGCGATGGCCGCCGCGTGCGGGCGTCCCGACAAAATGCTCGGCCTGCACTTCTTCAATCCCGTTCCGCTGATGAAGCTCGTCGAAGTGGTTCGAACGATTACGACGAGTGACGAGACCGTGGATACCGCTTTCGAGTTCGTGAAGAAACTTGGGAAAGAGCCGATCCGCGCGAAGGACAATTCGGGGTTCGTCGTGAACTTGCTTTTGATTCCCTACATGATCGATGCGATCAATGCGCTCGAGGCCAACGTCGCGAGCGTCGAGGACATCGACAAAGCGATGCAGCTCGGCGCCGGATATCCGATGGGGCCGTTCACGCTGCTCGATTTCGTCGGGCTCGACACGACGTACAAAATTGCCGAGATCATGTTCGATGAGTATCGCGAAAAGCGCTACGCACCTCCGCCCCTTCTCAAGCGGATGGTGATCGCCGGAATGTATGGACGCAAGTCGGGCAAAGGTTTCTACGACTACTCCGAGGATCCGCCACGAGTAAGCACGCTCGGCCTGTAATGACGTCCTGCCATCTGCCGCCCGCAGGTTTTCGCGGGAAGTATCGCTCCGATGCGCTTGCGTTAGCGGTTTACTCGGAGGCGGCAGGCATCGGTCGAATCGTTCCCGCTGCAGTTGCGGTCCCCGAAGACGCTGACGACGTCGTCACACTCGTCCGGTGGGCAGGCGAACGATCACTGTCACTCGTACCGCGCGGATCGGGAACCAGCATGGCGGGCGGTGCGATCGGCTCCGGCGTCATTGTCGATCTCAGCCGCATGAACACGATCGGCGAGATCAACATCGATTCACAGGCGGTGTGGGTCGGCCCTGGCGCACTGCGAGCAGAAGTGAATCGCGCGGCGATTGCAAAAGGACTTCGTTTCCCCGTCGATCCATCGAGTGGAGAGTACTGCACCATCGGTGGAATGGTTTCGACGAATGCGGCTGGCGCTCACAGTCTTCGATTCGGCGCCACGAGACCGTGGGTGATGGCACTAGACTGCGTGTTCGACGATGGCTCACGCGCGATCGTTTCGCGTGGAAGTCCGATGCGCGTCGGAATTCCGGCACTAGAGAGGTTTGTCGTGGTTGAGCCGGAGATCCTGAAATCGGGAGAATCGGTCGCGCATGCCGGAGTTGTGAAAGATTCTTCCGGATATGGCATCGCCGCCTACACGAGGTCGAGGGAGCTCGTCGATCTTCTTGTCGGCAGCGAAGGAAGCCTGGCAATCGTCGTGGGAGTTCAGCTCGCCCTCACCGAGCACGCACACGCGACCTGCGGCATACTCGGCGCATTCGCATCACTCGACGATGCGGTGACCGCCGCCGTGCGGGCACGCGAGGCCGGAGCGGTCGCATGCGAGCTTCTCGATCGCACGTTCCTCGACGTCGCAACATCGGGCGAAGGACACGCGGCAGTCGCGGCGCTCGCATCAGTCCCCGAAGCGACAGAAGCGATTCTCATCGCTGAGCTCGAGGGAGAAAGCGATGAAGCAGTCCAGGCGGCAGGCGACGCGCTCGGCGAAATGTTCAAGGCGGCGGGAGCGAGCGTCGTGCGCGTTGCGATAGGTCCGGGCGAGCAGCATGAGATATGGGAGCTTCGTCACGCCGCGAGTCCTATTCTCTCGCGGCTCGACCCGGCGCTAAAGTCGATGCAGTTCATCGAAGACGGTGCGGTTCCCGCGAACCGGCTCGCCGACTATGTGCGCGGTGTTCGATCGGCCCTCGAGAAGAGAGGTGTGCGCGGCGTGATCTTCGGTCATGCGGGAGATGCCCACATGCATGTGAATCCACTTATCGACGTCAGCAAGCCGGATTGGCGCGAGAACGTCGAGGGCCTTCTCGCTGATGTCGTCGATCTCACAGCAAAGCTTGGCGGAACTTTATCCGGAGAGCACGGCGACGGTCGCCTCCGGACTCCGCTTCTCTACCACGTGTGGAACGAGCACGCGGTATCGCTCTTTTCCCTCGTGAAGACGGCATTCGATCCGGGGGGAATTCTGAATCCCGGAGTGAAGGTTCCGCTCGCCGGGCAAAAGCCAATCGCCGACATCAAATACGATCCCGATCTCGCGCCGCTTCCACCTGAGGCGAGAGCGGCTCTCGATCAGGTGGCCGACAAGCGAGCGTATTCGACTCTTCGGCTTTCTCTGATTCCGGGTAACGAGTAGGTTGAGTCGCGCTGCCGGTCAGGCTTTCCGTTTTTCTCTGTTGATCTCTGTCCCCCTCTGCGCCCTCGTCGTCAAATGATTTTCAAAGAGCCCAAAGTCACCGTCATCGCTCGGCCGTCATTCGCTGAGCCGGATCATCTTCCCGTTCAATGGCTGGGTGACAGCACCGACGGCGAGCGGCTGGCCGAGTTCGCGGGGCGGCTCTGCTATATGAGCCAGAAAAATCCGGCGAAGCGGAACACGAGAGATTATCTCGACAACATCAAGAAGCAGGGACACGGCAGTGTTCTCGAGCACGCGAACTATTCACTTCTCCTCGAGGGAGTGAGCCGCTCGCT
>JBDTNA010000025.1:0-16722 GCA_039933985.1 Gemmatimonadales bacterium
GGGAATCAACTACTGGCCAAGGCGGAGCGCGATGTGGATGTGGCGCGAGTTCGACATTGGCGAAGTGCGCGACGATATGGCGCAGATAGCAGGCATCGGATTCGATGTAGTGAGATTCTTCGCGCTGACGCGCGATTTTCTTCCGGGTCCGATGACGGTTGCTCCGGAAATGGTGAAGCGGCTCGAACAGGTTGCTCTTGCGGCAAAGGACGCGGGCTTGAGATCCATGCCGACGCTCATCACGATCAACATGAGCGGGAGGTTCTGGTGGCCGCGATGGATGATCGATGCGCAGGGAGTTCCTGCCGACATCTTCTCCGATCCGGACATTCTTCGCTCACAGGCGCTTCTCGTAGACGCTTGCGCGCGCGCTCTCTCGGGCGATGGGTCCATAAGAGCGTTCGATTTGTCGAATGAGATCGACGATGCGCAGCGGCCGCTGTCGCGCAATTCGGGTTGGCTCTGGGCTTCGCTGCTGGCAAACACCATTAGACGCGCGTCGCCTGGCACACCGGTGCAGATAGGCGCGCATCTCCTTTCTTTAACGACGCCGAAGTATTTGCGGATCGATGATCTCGCCGGCGTTGCGGACGACGACGTGATGCATGCGTATCCGCTCTACTGCAGCACAGCGCGGTCATTTCTCGATCCGGAGCTGGTTCCCTTCTCCTGCGCGCTGACTGCTGGCCTCGCCGGAAACGGGCGGCCGACACTCATGCAGGAGTTCGGATTGTGCACTGCCCCACGCGGGTCGACTGGGCTTACGATTACCGACGATTTCCTCGGACGACCGCTGTCGCAGTATCTCGCGTCGGAAGACGAAGCGGCGACGTACTACAGCGAAGTGCTCGAGAGGTTGTTCAGCACCGGCGCATCAGGCGCCTACGCGTGGTGTCATGCCGATTACGATTCTCGACTGTTCGACCGGTCGCCGATCTCAACTGCGATTCGTGAGAGAACGTTTGGACTCGTTCGATCTGACGGAAGTGAGAAACCGGCCGCCGACGTCTTTCGCAAGTTCAGACAGCGTCGCGATGCCGGTGCCCTCGACAAGTCGTCAACTGCGATTCCGTGGGTGCTCGACGTAAGTCCCGACGAATATTACAGGGCGCCGCAGGCCCACTTCGACCGCCTGTATGCGGGCTGGATTTCCGGTCTTCAATCGTGATCGCACCGCTCCAGCGCTTCGCGACGAATCCGCTTGTCAGTCCATCCGACATCACATTCGCCAAGGCAACCGGCGCTTTCAATCCCGGCGCGACCATCGATCGCTCGAGCGGACGCGTAGTCCTTCTCGTCCGCGTGTTCGAGGAAGAGACCAAGAGATCGTGCCTTGCCCTCGCGCTATCGGCTGACGGTTCAACTGTTGACGAGATATGGGCCGAGCCCGCTGTTGCGCGCTCGGCTCCCTACGAGGAATGGGGAGCCGAGGATGCGCGGGTTACGTGGATCGAAGAGGACGGGATGTACGCGATCACGTACACTGGATACTCACCGGCCGGACCTCGTGTCTGTTTGATCACGACCGACGACCTGCTCAACCCCGAGCACTATCGTCGTCACGGACCACGCATCGCAGGCGACAACAAAAACTGCGTCGTGTTTCCAGAGAAGATCGACGGGCAGTACGTGATTCTTCACCGGCCGATGCCGCGCATCGAGTGCATCCGCGTGTCGTCACTCGAAGATGAATGGCCGGTCAAAGGCCAGACAATTGTCGGGCCACAGCCAAACACGTGGAGAAGCTCACGGGTCGGCGCAGGCTCACCGCCGATGCGAACGCGTATCGGATGGCTGTTCGCGTTTCACGGGGCCACGACCATCGAACAAGGAAATGTCTACTCGATGGGTTGGTGCGTGCTCGACTTGAAGAATCCGGAAACGGTTCTCTATGTGTCGGATAAGCCCGCGCTAACGCCTGAAGCCTCGTATGAAATCGAGATGGGTCACATCCCTCAGCTCGATCACGCGAATTTCATCACCGGTGTGCGGGTGGTGTTCGCGCAGGGACTCGTCGAACTGGGAGACGATCTGATCGTTTACTACGGCGCCGCGGATGTGTCAGTAGCCGGCGCCCGAGTCAACAAGAACGGGCTCGTCGATTCTATCGAGAAAGCCATCGAGCTCGGCCAGGGTGGTGTGCCATTGTAACCGGCTGCCGCGCCAAACGACTGACACAGTTTGCCTGTGCGACTTTCGTCGCCACAATGGCATTCGGTTGTGGCCGGAAAATGGATCCGGTTCCCGATGGACCCGCGCCACTTGCAGTAAATCTCGATTATCTGCGGCATCTCGGGCTGGATGCGGCCGTTGGCGGAATCCCCGTGCGCGTCGTGTCGCTATACGCGGAAGCGCCCGACTATCGGCCAGTTGGATCGCCGGCGCGCGATGGTTATGAAGGAATCGCGAGCCTCGACGATGCGGCGCGGGCTGCGGTCGTCTATCTGCGCGCATACGAACAGACAGGCGATGTACGGGCGCATGACGAAGCGATGCAGCTCCTCGCATTTGTCGTATCGATGGAACAGGGCGACGGCGAATTCGTGAACTTCGTCGATGCGAAAGGAAAACTGAATCGCGACGCGCCGAGCAGTCGAAAAAGCATGTCATACTGGGCCGCGCGGAGTCTCTGGGCACTCGGTGAAGCTGTTCGTGTTCTTGGACCCGCGGATTCCGTTCAGCTTGCAGTCATGCGGCCGGTATTGAACCGCACTGTTGTTCGGCTCGCGACTGAAATAAATGCCGGACGTCTGATCGGCGGATCGGCCACTGCAACATCGGAGGCGCTCCTCGGTCTCCTTGCGCTGGAGCGCGCGCAATCGCCACCCGGGGTCGCGTCGCTCGCAGCGCGCACCGCTTCGCTGCTCGTGCCTCTCACAAGCGGTAATGCAGAGACACAGCCGTGGGGCGCGCGGGTTGACGCACCGGCAACAGACTGGCACGCGTGGGGCACGCGATCGACCGAAGCGCTTGCAATCGCGGCGGTCGTGTTGAATCGGCCCGACTTTGCGGCGGCCGCGAAAAAGGAAGCCGATGGATTGTGGTCGCGGTTCCTGCTTGCGGGGCAGACGGCATCGTCAGTGTCGCCGAACGGAACCGCTACGTGGTTTCCGCAAATCGCCTACGGCATCGGTCCCATCGTCGAAGGGTATCTCGCGCTTGCCGACGCAACCGGCGATTCGCGTTACGCCGTGTTCGCCGGACTTACGGCGAGCTGGTTCGCCGGCGCCAACCCGACGACGATCGCAATGTATGATGCGAAGAGCGGTCGAACGTTCGATGGAATCGACGGACCGTTGCCTCTGAAGTTGAATCGGAACGCGGGCGCGGAATCAACGATCGAGGCGCTGCTTGCGTTGCAGGCCGTGACCGGCAATCCGGAGGCTGCGCGATACCTGAGCTATAGGCCCGTCGGAGCGTTGAGCACCTCGCTGTCGAGTCTTCCGTCGAGCCGAGGGTTCGTGGACGCCGATGGAGCACGAATCGTTCTGAAGTCGGGCAACGCGGGTTTGGAGATCGTTCGCGGCGCGGCTAACGACAATGCGGGCGTTTCCTCGGTGCCCGATGGGAAAAAACCGGAACCGATCACGCTGACCTACTGGCCGGCGGCGAATCCTCCTGAAACGCGACTCGCCATGCGGCTCGCGAAGCAGTGGAATCTCGAGAATCCCGATGTTCAGGTCCGTGTGCAGCCGCTGCCCGCTGGGAGATCGACAGAAGAAGTTCTGCTCGCGGCAATCGTCGCGAGGGCAACTCCGGATGTCAGCTCCAATGTGTCGTCTGCGTTGCTCGCCAGACTCGTTCGCGCGAAAGGAGTGGTTCGACTCGACGATCGCGTAGCTACAGCCGCGCGTCTTCAGGAACGAACCAGTCCGGCGATGCTCTCTTCACTTCGGCTTCCGGACGGGGGGATCTACGCATTTCCGTGGAAGACGAATCCGATGATGTTGATGTACAACGTCGACTTGCTGAAGTCAGTCGGGGTTGCGCCGCCACGGAACCACACCGAGCTGCTGGAAGCGTGCAGGAGATTGACGCGCGATACCAACGGCGATGGGCGCGATGATCGCTGGGCATTCTGGGCGACGCTCAAGACAACGTGGTACGAGCGGTTCTACGATTTCTACCCTCTGTACCTGGCAAGCTCCGGCGGTCGAACGCTGATCACGAATGGAAAGGTGGTCTTCGAAAACGAGGCCGCCGTAAAAGCGCTCGATGTATTGCGCCGCGGCTTCGAGTCAGGCGTGCTTCCGCGCTCCAATTTTGCGATCGGCCGTGATCCGTTCATGGATGGTACGGTCGCAATGAAAATCATCGGACCATGGTTCGTGAAGGAGCTGGACGAGCTCAAGGTCAAGGGACTGCATTACGATGTGACGCCGGTTCCTTCGGCGGACGGCACTCCTGAAAGCGATCGGTTCGCGTTCGCTGACCTGCGCAGCATCGCGATTTTTTCGACAACCCGTCATCCCGAAGAGGCCGCACGCTTCGTTGCCTATCTCACCTCGCCCGCAGCGGATCGTCTTCTGATCGAAGAGGCAAGTCAGCTGCCATACCGTCGTGGTCTCGCGTCGGATCCCCGTTTTACAACGTCCCTGAAAAAGTGGCCGACTCTTTCGACGTACGCGACATACGTCGAGCGAACGCGTGACATCGATCTCGACCCCGACGTAGTCGAAATGTTCGACCTGCTATCGGAAGCCTACGAAGAATCCGCGATCTACGGAAAGACTCCAGTTCGTCAGGCGCTGGCGAGAGCGGCCGGCGAAGCCAGGACCATTCTGAATGCGCGCTGAACAGCGGTCCGGCTCGGTGATGGCGGCGCCATACACGGCATTCCTGCTGATCTTCGCGCTGTATCCGATTCTGTTCGCGCTCGCACTTGTGTTCATGAAGTGGGACCTGGTAACTACGCCGAGCTTCGCCGGATTCGACAACATCCGTATGCTCGCGAATGACGGGCGATTCTGGCGCGCCGTAGCGAACACCTTCGTTTTTCTCAGCATTCATCTGCCGCTTCAGATCGCGACCGCTCTCGCTCTTGCGCTCGCACTGAATCGCCCGCTCGCCTTTCTTTCATTCTGGCGCGCCGCGTTCTTTCTGCCAGTCGTCATCTCCGGCGCTGTCGTCGCAATTCTGTGGAGTAATCTCTACGCGACTGATGTAGGACTCATCAACGGAGTTCTGGTTCGACTCGGATGGGCTCCTGTACCCTGGCTCACTGATCCGTCGACTGCGATGCCGGCCATCGCTGCGATGGTGACATGGAAAAACGTTGGGTTCTACGTGATCATCTATCTTGCCGGGCTTCAGTACATTCCGCGCTCGTGCAAGGAGGCGATCGAGATCGAAGGTGCGACATCCTGGCAGCGCTTCAGGTATCTGACGCTCCCGTCGCTGCTTCCTCAAACGATTCTCGTCGTAACTCTTTCCACGATCAACGGCTTTCAGCTCTTCATCGAGCCTTACGTGATGACCGGCGGCGGTCCGCTTAGACGGACGTATTCGATTGTGCTGTACCTCTACACCAACGCATTCGCGTACCAGAAGATGGGCTACGCGGCGACAATCGGTGTAGCCCTCGCAATGATCATCGGAGGCGTAGTGTTCGTGCAGCGCCGGCTGATCGGCAAGGCGGAGGCGGTATGAAGATCTTCAAGCGTATCGCTCTCTATGGCGTGCTCGCGGTTGCAGCGCTGACCTTTATCTATCCGTTTCTCTGGATGGCGGCCGCCACATTCAAGCCCCGCGCAGAATTCGGTTCGCTGTCGCTCTTCTCGGCAAACGCGACGTTCGACAATTACCGGACGATGTGGGAACGAGCGCCATTTGGCCGTGCGCTTCTCAACAGCATGCTGGTTGCCGGGACAATCACCATGTCCGTGCTCGTGTTCGGGTCAATTACCGCGTACGCGATGGCGAGGCTGCGATTCCGCGGGAGTCCATGGCTGAATGCCGCGACCATGGGCGTGCTTCTGATCCCCGGTCAGCTGACGCTGATCCCGATGTATACGCTGATCGTGCAGGTCGGTTTGATCGACACATACGCGGCGCTCATCCTGCCGTACCTCTTCAACGCCACAGCGATTCTGATGATGCGTCAATTCTTTCTCCAGATTCCGCAATCGCTCATCGATTCTGCACGCATGGACGGGATGGGAGAGATGAGGATTCTCTTCACCATCTTCTGGCCGCTGTCCAAGCCCGTGCTCTCCATCGTTGCGATCTTCACGTTCATGGGATCGTGGAACGAAGTGCTCTGGCCGCTACTGGTGGTACGCGAGCAGCATCTCATGACGCTGCCGCAGCTTCTCACAGTGTTTTCGCTGGGCGGCGGTGCCGGCTCGGTCGGCGTGATGCTCGCGGCCTCGATGGTGCTGGTAATACCCGTCGTGATAGCCTACGCGATTCTCCAGCGAAACTTCATCGAGAGCATGGCTGGCTCCGGGGTCAAAGGATAGATATGCCCTCCGTTCATTTCGAGCACGTCACGAAGCGCTTCGGCGCTACGACAGTTGTAGACGATTTCAATCTCGACGTCGAGGATGGAGAGCTGCTTGTGCTCGTCGGTGGCTCCGGGTCAGGTAAGACGACGATCCTGCGAATGCTGGCGGGCCTCGAGGAAGTTACCGAGGGAAAGATCCGCATCGATGAGACTGATGTGACTTCGCTGCCGCCGCGGGCGCGCGATGTCGCAATGGTTTTCCAGGATTACGGGCTCTATCCACACATGACCGTCCGCGAAAACCTCTCGCTTGGCCTCCGCCTCAGGAAAGTAGCGACGACGGAGATCGACCGGCGCGTCACGTGGGCAGCCGACATGCTGCGTCTCGAGCCGCTCCTCGACAGAAAGCCAAAGCAATTGTCGGGAGGACAACAGCAGCGTGTTGCGATGGGCCGGGCGATGGTGCGGGAGCCTCTCGTGTTCCTGTTCGATGAGCCCCTTTCCAACCTCGACGCTGGTCTTCGCGCACAAATGCGGATCGAGATCGGCGGGCTTCAGCGGCGCCTCAAAACCACGACAGTCTACGTCACGCATGATCAGGTGGAAGCGATGACACTTGGAGATAGAATCGTCGTGCTCGCCGATGGAAAAATCCAGCAGATCGGACGTCCGATCGATCTCTATCGTGCGCCGGTCAATCTCTTTGTCGCTGGATTCGTGGGAACTCCGCCGATGAATTTCGTGACCGGACTCGTTGCATCGCAGAATGGCAGCATTTCGTTCGCGGCCGAAGGCCTGAACTTCGCGCTGCTTGAGAAACGGATGCCGTCGGCAATGCCAACCGGCGCCGTGACGATGGGCATTCGTCCGGAAGACATGGAGGTCGATGTCATCGACAACGGAGCAGGTCCGGCAACAGATTCCGTGCAAGGCCGCGTTGTGCTAGTCGAGCGACTTGGCGGAACGAGCCATATCCATTTCGATGCCGGTCCGCACCGCCTCCTTGCCGCCGTTCAGAACGAACGACTTCCAGCCGTCGGCGACGCCATCTCGGTTCGGATGCACAGCGAGCGGATTCACCTGTTCGTGGACGACGAGAGGGTTTCGTCCGTGAGCTGATTGAGCACGGGAAGCGGTCACAGGCTGCTGAGACGCTGAATCCTCGAAGCCACCGCCATTCCTCTACGTCGCGCGGGAGCCAAGCCGGATGCCGCTCTCGGCATCAAAGATATGTCCTGCGTCGCGCTTCACACGGAGAGAAACCATGGCGCCGGGCACGATCGACAACTCCGGCGGCGCGACTGCGACAAGGCGCTGCGCCTCCAGCAGAGTGTACACTATCTGCTCATTGCCCATCGGTTCGACCACTACAACCTCGGCTCGAATTGTTCCTTCGGTGTCCGGCACGACCTCCAAATGCTGCGGTCGGAGGCCTAGCACCACCTTGCTGCCGGCGGGTGCGTCGCACGGTACCTCGATAGTGACCCCGCTTCCCTCGAAAATGACGTTGCTACCTCCTCCAGGATCTCCCTCCTTCGTGCGAAGAACTCCATCCAGGAAGTTCATCGCGGGACTCCCGATAAAACCCGCGACGAAACGATTGGCGGGGCGGGCATAGAGCTCCATCGGCGAGGCAACCTGCTGAAGCGCGCCGTCACGCAGCACTGCGATTCGGTCACCAAGAGTAAGTGCCTCCGACTGATCGTGGGTTACATACACCATCGTCGCTCCGAGTTGACGGTGCAGCCGAGCCAACTCCACGCGAGTTTCGACGCGCAGCTGAGCGTCGAGGTTGGAAAGCGGCTCGTCGAAGAGAAATGCCAGCGGCTCGCGAACGATTGCGCGGCCAAGGGCGACGCGCTGCCGTTGTCCACCGGAAAGCTGCGCCGGCTTGCGGTCGAGTAACGCGTCGAGGCCGAGCGACGCCGAGACGCTCCGCACGCGTTCCTTTATCATCGCCGCGGGTTGCTTGCGAATGCTCAGTCCAAACCCGAGGTTGTCGCGCACAGTCATGTGCGGATAGAGCGCATAGTTCTGAAATACCATCGCGATGTCGCGCTGTTGCGGCGGCAAATCGGTGACGTCGCGCTCGCCAATGCGAATGATGCCGCTCGTGACCTGCTCCAGCCCCGCCATCAATCGCAGCACTGTTGACTTCCCGCTTCCCGACGGACCAACCAGAACGAGAAATTCGCCGTCGGCCGCCTCGAGGCTCAGATCCCGCGCTGCGACGTAGCCGTTGGCGTAAACCTTGTCGACATGCTCGAGTGCAATGCGCGCCATTACATATCTCCGTTCAGCCTTTTACGGCGCCGGCGGTGAGCCCCTGCACGATACGGCGCTGGAACACAAGCACCATCGCCGCGACGGGTGCGGTCGCGACGACAGCCGCCGCGAGAATCTGACCCCATGGCACCTGATACTGGCCGCGGAACAACGCGATCGCGACGGGCACTGTCTGCCGCTCGGGTCCGAGCGTGAACGAGAGAGCGAAAAGAAATTCGTTCCAGCAATAGATGAACGTGAGGATCGCCGTCGTGGCCAGACTCGGTACTGCGAGGGGCAAAAGTATTTTCGTGAAGCTCTGCCGTCGTGATGCGCCATCCACGTGAGCCGCGTCCTCGAGATCGCGCGGAATCTGCCGGATCGATCCGGTGAGGATCCACACCGTGAGCGGCATCGCGAATGTCATATACGGCATTATCAACCCGGGATACGTATCGATGAGGTGCATCGACCTGAGCAACAGATAGAGCGGACTGACGATCGAGATCTGCGGGAACATCGTCACCGCCAGAATGAACGCCATGATCGCCGCCTTGCCCCTGAATTCGAGGCGCGCCATTGCGTACGCCGCGAGCGTCCCCACCATCAGACAGAACGCGGTAGTGGTTCCCGCCACTACCAGCGAATTGCGGATGGGTGTCAGAAAATCACGCTCGTCGAATAGGGCGCGGTAGTGATCGAGAATGATTGTCCGTGGCCAGAGTGACGGTTCTCGAAAAAGAGCCGCATCCGGCGTGAGTGAAGCGACGATCGCCCAGTAGAACGGAAACAGCGTGAATAGCACGAGCGCCACCAGCACGGCTCCAAACAGCCACCGTCCCCAACGGAAGGTCATCGTTCGTCACCGGCGAGTCGCACGCCAAGGCCTTTCATGTAAAGCAGCGCGAGGCCGAAGGTTATCGCGAAGATCACAACCGACAGTGCGGATCCGTAACCGAATCTGAGATTCTGAAGCAGCGCGTTGAAAGTGTAGAGCGCAACTGGCTCGGTTGATGTTCCCGGTCCGCCACCGGTAAGAACGTAAATCAGGTCGAATACCCTGAATCCGTCGAGTGTCCTGAATATCAGTGTCACAAGAATCGCCGGCTTGAGCAGGGGAAGCGTGATATGCCGGAGCTGCCACCACTGATTCGCTCCATCCACCGCGGCCGCTTCGTAAAGCGTCAGATCGATATTCTGAAGTCCGGCGAGAAGGAGCAGCGCGACAAACGGGGTAGTCTTCCACACGTCGGCCAGAATCACCGGCACCCACGCTGTCGCGGTCTCGATGAACCAGACAATCGGCTTGGTCAGAATCCCGGCGTCTACAAGAAGAGCGTTTGCGATGCCCGCCTCGGACTCGAACATGAAGCGCCACAAAAGCGCGGCCACCACAGTCGGAATCGCCCACGGAACCAGCACCGCCGCACGCACGAATCCGCGGCCGCGAAATGCGCGGTTCATCGCCAAAGCGAGAAAGAGCCCGAGTATGAGCTCGAGTGAAATGGACACGACGGTAAAGAAGGCGGTGTGACCTAGCGCTCCCCAGAAGCGCGGATCGCGCGCGATCTCCAGATAGTTGTCGACGCCAATGAAAGGCTTGCCGAGCCACGGCATCCGGAGCTCGTGCATGTGCAGTGATTCCCACACTGTCCATCCGAGTGGAAAGATCGCGATTAGTGCGATCACCCCAAGCGCTGGCGCGACGAGCATCCAGCCCAGGCGGGCCTCTTTTTTCATCCGCTGGCGGCCTTTGCGAACTTTTTCATTCCCGTTCGTTCGATCAACCTCTCAATCCGTTTCGCCGCGGAGTTGAGCGCCGCCTGAGGCTCGGCCTGCCTCACAAGCGCGCGATGCAGCTCGATCTGCAGAATCTCCGACATCTCGTTGTAGATGGGCGTCACGGGCCGTGGCGTCGCGCTCTCGATCGCGCGCTTTGCCTGATCGACTGGAATCGAGCGCACCGCGCGGAGCCGGGGATCACTGTACAATGCGGGACGCGTCGGATACTGCCCCACACCCTGCGCGCGCTCGATCATCTGCTCCGGTGCGGTGAGGTATGCGATCAGCCGATATGCCGCCGCAGGAGACTTGGAATAGGCATTGATCGCGAGCTGTGCGCCGCCAAGCGAGGCAGTAGAGTGACCACCCGCCGCGGCTGGCATCGGAGACACGGCATATCTGCCGGCAACACGCGAGCTGGTGCTGTCACTCATCTGCTCCACTGCGTATGGCCAGTTGCGCATGAACACGGCGTTTCCATTCTGAAAGGCAAAACGCGCTTCTTCCTCATGCCACGTGAGCACATCGAGCGGAGCGATGCGCGATGCATAGAGCTGGTCGCGCATGAATGTCAGTGCGCGTACTGCTTCGGGACGATTGACAACGACATCTCCCCGCTCGTCGAGGATCCGGCCGCCGAAGGCGCCAAGGTATTCGACGAAGGTCGTTATCAATCCCTCGTACCGTGCGCCCTGCCAGACGATTCCGTAACGCGGACCGCCGCGGCGTGACATCGCGGCACCGGCCTGTGTCGCTAGCTCATCCATGCTTTTCGGCTCGAGCGGAACAAGATCAGTGCGACGGTAAAGAAGTCCGACGTCCGCGAACCAGGGCAGCGCGTAAAGCTGCCCAGCCCATGTGTTCGCCTCGAGCGTTGCCGGAAAGAAATCCGTCACCGGTGGGGAGAACCGGCCAAGTGGCAGAATCCATCCGGCGGCGGCGAACTCCGCAGTCCACACGACATCGAGCTGAAGAATGTCGGGACTTCCAGCCTGCGCGTTCAGCCACTGTACATACAACTGATGCCTTTGCGTTGCATCGTCAGGCGTGCGCTGCAGCTCAACACGAACATCGGGATTGAGGCGCGCAAATCGCGCGAGCTGGCGGGCGACAAGCGTTCCCTCGGCGCCGAGCGCGCTTCCAGAGAATTTCAGAATGCTGCCCTGTTCTGCGGCCGTGCGTCCCTCGCATCCGGTAAGCAAAGGCGAAAACGCCACTGCCGCAATGACGGCCGTGAGGCGCTTACGCAGCATGCGCAAGTCCGGTACTCAGTGAACCAGCCGCGAGAGAACGAACTGCACCGCGAGACTCGTAATATTCCAGAGCTGGATATCGGTACTGGCTCCGTAACGAATCGGCAACAACCGTCCGCCCGAGATTTCGTAGCTCCACAGCTCGTTGTGCTTGAGACCCGACGCCTCGACTGCCGCTGTCGTGCGCAGTAGTGCCTGACGAAGCTCGTCGACGTACGGTCTCAACGCCGGATCGCGCGGGACGCCCGATGCATCGACGGAAGCGGAGATTTCCCTCGCCAGTCCGAGCATGATCAGATTCACTTCGCGTCCCCACACTACGCGCGGCGAATGATACGTGTCCTTGCGAAATGCTTCCCACACGGCGGGCGACGCGTACGCATCGTTCGCGACGAGTGTCCCAAGCGCATCCACGAACAGTCCAGCGGGATACGTCCGCATGAACGCGCGCACGTCCCGGATCGCGCGCTCTCGCGTTGCCGCGGCAGTCGCCGGCGGCGCGCTCGCCATGCGCGCTGAACTCGCGGTGTCGTGAAGAAACAGCCACGTCGCCGGATCGGTATTCACCACTCGAATCGGCTTGCCTTCGGCGTCGAGCGAGATAGCGAGAAACTCGAGCGGCTGACGATCGGCACCGGTCGACGCAAGAACGCCGCGCCAGTACGTTGCCTCTTCATTTGGGAGCGAGCCCAGCTTCTTATCCACCATCGCCCGAACATCGGCCGCGCTCAACGACACGACGAAGTGTTTCACAGATCCATTCCAGTTCTCCACGGCTCGCTGTAACGACTGGGTGTCGCGCGCAAAAATGCCGAGCGGCGTCACTTCGAATCCGGGCGCCGATGCCGACAGCTGGCTATCCGACAATCCGAGTGATTTCAGCGAGGCCAGTATCTGCGCGGTCGATTCGAGCGCGCGCGGGACCCAGATCGCGTTGATATCCATCGCAAAACGGCCGTTGGCGTATCCGGCGTTGCTGTCGCGCCAGCTCACCGGCCGCCATCGTATCGAGGCCGTCCGCGGCGCGCCGACGAGATTCTGCACGACGGGATTTCGCGCATACGGCGCCGCAAGCGTGGCCACGAGTCCCAGCTCGCGCAGAAGAAGAGACAGACGCGAGCCCTTTCCATCCGAGGAATCCATCAGGAACGCGAGCCGGCGCGCCGCTGGAACCGTAGCGTCGCTAAGGTAGCGCGCGACGAGCACAGGGAGCTGGAACTCGTCGTCCAGCATGCTGTAGTTCTCGCGCACCGCCTGAAGGTTTACGAGCAGCGACCGGGCAGACGCAATGGCGGTCGCCGCGCGCGCGCGGTCGGCCATTCGCGTCGCGCCAAAATATTCGGTGAGCAGCACGTTGTAAGCGGCGGCATTCTCGCGAATGGCCTGACCGCCAAGTGCTTCCTCATGACTTACGTCACCCTTCGGTCCGAGCTTTCGCAGAACGCTTGCAATAACGTGCTCCGACATCGCACTCGACCATATGGGCTGCATCATGAGCGCTGTCATCATCATGTCGCGCCCGAAATAGGTCGCGTAGTTAGGCATCCCCGCCATCAACTTTTCCTTCGCGCTCAGCAACTCCACGCTCCGAACATCGCGCTCCAGCTGCCGGTACGCGGAAGAATCGCGAGCGCGACTTGACGCGTCGCGCACACCGTCGACGAAGCGAAGGAAATCCTTGTTGAAGATCTGATTACGAGCGAGCGGAGTGAGCGATGGTGCGTCGGTCGTCACACGCGCGGTGAAGCGAACAGTGCTTCCCGACTTCGCCCGGATCGCTACCGTCGCTCCCTTCAATTCGATTGTCGCGTCGTCAGGATTGACGTTCAGGTCGAGCCGCAGGTGCGTCGTTCCGTCGATCGATGCCTGCGTGAAACTCACTCGCCCGCGCGATCGCGCCAGCGACGCCAGCACCGTGGGCTGCAATCGCCCCCTCAGGTCAGGCAATCCCGTGGCCCTGAGCAGGCGGAGATGACGCGCGCGCTCAGTGCCGCCGAGTCGCGCCATGTTGGCGATCATCTCCTCCACTTCTCGCAACCGGAAAGTCGGAGAGCTGAACGGCTCGAGATGTCGTCCGGAATAGCCGAGGTCACGCTCGACGCGCATCGACCCGAGAAGAATCCACCCGATTTCAATCACGGGTGCATTCGCCGCGAGTCGATATTCAATCGACCGGCGCGATCCAGCGGTTGAGATCGCTGCGTGCTCCGATCCCCAGTTCAACCTGAGCGGCCTGCCGGCAGCGTCGCGAACAGTGAAACCGACACTCTCGTTGACCGCGTCCGCCATCACGGACACAACGCGTCCGCTTCGGGCATCGAGGTAGACCTGTACTACGTTTCCGGCTGCGTCTCGGAAGAACCTCGTCTGGTATCCCTGATACGCGGCGGAATCGTCGAGGCCCCTTTCGGGGAACGCGAGCACGGGATCGATGGAGCGAGACTGAGCGGGTGCGCTCCTGGTTATCAGGACCGTCCCGGCAAGAAGCAAGACTCTTGAACAATGCGAAGTGCTGATCCTCTTCATGTCTCCCCCGGCCTCAAACATGCCCCAGCAGAGTAGCGCTCGTAAGTCCACATCAACCGCTCATATCCTCCGTCACCTTGCGTTTGGTGATCGGGTTGCCGTACGGTATCAACCATGCTCCGACCGCTCAATCGCTGATGGCGTCCCTCGATCTCGCTCTTGTTGGAAATGGCACCATCGGCGCGCTGGTAAGCGGGCAAGCAGAAATCGTGTGGATGTGCGTCCCCATGTTCGATGGCGATCCGGTCTTCTGCTCGCTGCTTCGCGGGCCCGCGCAGTCGAAGCACGACGGCGGATTCGCCATCGAACTGATCGGCAGTGTGAGGAGCGAGCAGGAATACTCTCGCGATACTCCGATCATCGTCACGCGATTTTTCGACGCTGCCGGAGCGGGGATTCAGGTTACGGATTTTGCGCCGCGGTTTGACGGAGACGGCAAATTATCGGCCCCGATGCTGCTTGTGCGCAGAATCGAGCGCATTGCGGGAAGCCCACAAATACGGGTTCGCATGAGGCCGATGCAGAACTACGGAGCGGAACGGATCGCGGTTAAGCGTAGCGACAGCGACGCGAACAACAGCCTGTTCTATCGAGGCAACGCGATCACCCTGCGCCTCACGACGGACGCACCTCTTGATTGCGTGATTGACGAAACTCCCTTCACACTTGTCGAGCCGGTCACGTTCCTGCTAGGGGCCGACGAGGACATTGCGGACAATCCCGCAACCGCGGCAAATGATTTTCTCGATGGAACGCGGACATGGTGGCGTGAATGGGTCGCATCCCTGAGCGCTCCCGCGCACTGGAGGGACGCGGCAGTACGAGCGGCCATTACTCTGAAGCTGAATGTGGCCGAGGAAACGGGAGCGATCATCGCAGCGATGACTACGTCGATTCCCGAGGCACACGGCAGCCAGCGCACCTGGGACTACCGTTACTGGTGGCCGCGCGACGCCTACTTTGTCGTCGATGCCCTCCACCGGCTCGGAGATTCTGCGACAACTCACCGTTATGTCGATTTCGTGATGGGGATTGTCGAGAGCGCACGAGGATCCCCGCTTGCGCCGATGTACACGATCAGAGGGGCCGCAATACCCGAAGAGCGCAAGGAAAAACATCTCGCGGGCTACCGGGGCATGGGTCCGGTCCGGGTCGGAAACCAGGCATACCACCAGATACAGCACGACATCTACGGTGAGGCTGTTCTCGCTGCGCGCCCAATTTTTTTCGATGGGTCAACGCCCGCCCACGTGCAGGTAGACCTTTTCAATCGCCTGGAGATCCTGGGCACTCATGCGGCGAACGTTTTCGACAAGCCCGACGCAGGCCCTTGGGAACTCCGCGGTATTGAGCGCGTTCACACGTTTTCCAGCGTGATGTGCTGGGCGGCCTGCGACGCGCTGGCCGCGATCGCCGCGCGTCTTGATCTCGAGGACCGCGCCGCACACTGGCGTGCTCACGCCGCACACATTCATGAGGTGATCACCGACCGGGCGTGGAACGCGCGCATCGGTGCGTTCACCGCAACAATGGGCGGCGACACGCTCGATGCAAGCCTGCTATTGATGCACCAGCTCGGATTCGTGGCTGCCGACGACTATCGCTACATCGGGACGGTGCGCGCGATTGGGCGTGATCTCCGCCGCGGACGGTTCATATACAGGTACGTGGAAAAGGACGACTTCGGCCGGCCCGAGAATGCGTTTCTCGTCTGCACTTTCTGGTACATCGACGCGCTTGCGGCTATCGGCGAGACTGCCGATGCGCGTGAGTTGTTCGATCACGTGCTTTCCTGCCGGAATCCCCACGGCCTGCTCGCCGAGCACGTCGATCCGGAAACGCTCGAGCAATGGGGGAACTTCGTGCAGACCTTCAGCATGGCGGGGATAATCGACTCTGCGCTCCGCCTGTCGAACCCGGACGCACGCTCGGACAGGATCGACGCTTGAGGGAACGCTTTGGAACGCCAGCTCTCCTTCGACAAGCGAGTCACGTCGCAACAAAAGCTTTTTTTACTGGTAATCCCGGTTTTCTCAACCGGTCATTGCAACACCTTGGTATGTGACGGTGGCCCTGACTCTTCAGCTGCGAAGCCTGCCAACCGAATTTGTTCTTCGATAGAGAGCGATGCTGTATCACGGGGTCTTGGTAAGCGCAGCTCCTTCAGGTAGTTACGAGTGTTGCATCGACCCATGAGATCACCAAAGAAAACCCAAAAGAATAAAACTTGTAACGATATGGAGCGGATGCTCCTGAAATCGAGCGGATATCAATCAACTTTGCTGGTCTATCCGCTCTGCATCCGATCAATCCGCTCTACATCGTTACGAGCCGTATTCTTTTAGGTTTTTTTGATTTATCTGAACACGATCCAGAGAACACCGATCGTTGCAGCGAGAACAATCGAGAAGCCGATCGCCAGGCGACGCTCCCCGGGAGTGTCCTCGGGGT
>JBDTNA010000026.1:0-16666 GCA_039933985.1 Gemmatimonadales bacterium
ACTGAAGAATGCCGCCCACATCGCGCAGTGGGACGCGCCGGACGCGATGAACGCGGTCATCAAGAGATTTCTCCTCCACGCCGACTCAGTCAACAAGCGATAGGAAGGATTCTGGCCACCGCGGTTGTCGTAGACCGGTGCTGCCACACGTCCAGAAGGCGTAACTAGCAGTCCTACCCCGTCAATCGTTGCGCGGCGGCTGGCACCACTTAGCGTTAATGCATGGACATATACCTGACCGCGCTCGCGTTGGGCGGCGTCGGCCTGGCGGGAATGGCAGTTGGCGGTTTCTCACGGCACGGCCACGAAGGGCATGACTCGACCGGGCACGCGGGACACTCGCACGCGGGACACTCTCACTCCGGGCATGCCGGTCATGCGAGCCACGGACACGATGCGCATGGACATGCCCAGCATCACGCACAGGAAACGCATTCCAATTCCCTGCTCTCACTCATGTGCCGAGGCTTCTGTTCAGCGTAGCGCTTGGAATGGGGACTGCAGGTCTGCTCATTCGAACTCTTCTTCCCGAGCCACTTCGTTTCGCTGCGGCACTCGCCGGTGGCATTCTGTTCGAGCGCTTGATCGTGACGCCAATCTGGAATCTCACCTTCAGATTCGCGTCCAATCCGGCGGTAACACTCGAAAGCGCGGTGATGGATGAAGCGACCGCGGTCACATCGTTCGATCGCAACGGCCAGGGACTCATCGCAGTCGAGGTCGACGGTCAAATGGTCCAGATTCTCGGAACGCTGCAGCAGGGCGACCGGGCAATGAAAGTCAAAGTTCCCGCGGGATCCCGTCTTCGCATCGAAGATGTCGACGCCGCGAGAAATCGCTGCACCGTCTCGCTCATCTGAGCGCGGCGAACTTCAAAGAGTAACCGGAGCGTCCATGGACGGGCTTCTTTCGAGCGGCACACTGGTAGTCGGTGTCGTTCTTTTCGTGCTTGTAGCAATTCCGTTGATAGTTGCGAAGTTCCTCAGAAATGTCGAAGCAGGTGAAATCCGTCTGGTCAGCTGGCTCGGCGGCGGCACCGTGATCTACAGAGGCCCGGGCAAGTCAAAAGAGATTCCGCTGCTGACGACCGGCACGACGATCTCGAGCAAGGTCATCAACGTCGATCTCGACATCACCGATCAAACCGCTGACATCGATGACACCGGAACACCACGCCCCATAAAGGTGCGAGTTCTCGCCAGCGCGATCGTGTCCGTCGGCGACAGCGACATGCTGATCAAGACGGCGGCGAACAGATTCTTCTCGAAGAAAGAAGCGGATCAGGTGAACACGCTGACCGATCTCCTCTCGAGCTCGGGTCGCCGCGCGATCAATCTTCTCACGCACGATCAGCTCTTTTCTGCGAAGGCCACTCCGCCCCAGCGCGCGATCGGAGGCGGGACGTCGCAGGATCTCCCCGTAAAGGTCGCCCCGGCACCGGTCCAGCTGCGCGACAGCGACGGCATCATAATCGAGGATGAGGACGATCCGCTTGCCGTGATCATTCGGAAGGCCTGCTCACGCGAGCTCACCGATCTCGGTCTCATCTTCAATTCGTTGAACATCAAGATCGTTCAATCTGAAGTCGCCGAAGCGCGCCGACGTCAATCGGCTGCTGAAGCGCAGGCAAACGCCGAGATCGTTGCAGCAACGCAGTCACGACGTGCGAAAGAAGCACAGCTCGATGCCGAACGAGCGATATCTGACAAGCAGCGCGAGCTCGAACAGACGCGCGCATCGAACGCCGCGCTCATCGCCCAGGCAGAAGCGAAGCGACAGGAAGCAGCGGGACTTCAGCGCACTGCTGAGCTTGACGCAACTCAGATCGCGCAGGCGAGAGCCGATGCAGCAATAGTGCGGCTCGAAGCGGAAGCTTCTGCCGACGCTGAGTCAATCCGCATCAGGCGGGTCGCTGACGCGACAGCGGAGAGCATTCAGAAGGTGAACCAGGCAATTCAGGCAGGCGGCGAAGCGTATTTCCGCTACCGGCAGATCGAGATGCTGCCGCAGATAGCGCCGGCCATTGCGCTCGCTCTTGGAGAGGCAAGGATGATCACCATTGCGAGCGGCGAAACGGGCGCCGCCGAGACAACGGCGAACAACATGGTCAGCGTAATTCAGACCGTTCTCGCGGCTCAAATGGTGGCCAGGGGGGGTATACTGGATAACGACTCCAGGCCGGCTTCGAATGGGGCTCAGCTGGTCCATGTAGCGGCTCCGAAGGCCGCGCCGGCAGTCGAAGAGCCGGCGGCCAGAAAGTGGTAAAAGACATCCGAAAGTCGTCTGTGATCGTTTAATAGATGGACAGTTTTTCCAACTTGGAGCTATGAAAATGAGAATCAGTCACACTCGGGTTGCTATTGGTCTCGCGCTCGTTCCGATAGCGTTCTTTGCACTTACAGGATCGAGCTCGGCCCTCGTGGCCGCACCGTCATCAGTTCCTGCTCCGGCTGTAGATAACGCGCTTGCGTTAAAGCCGGGACAGGAGATCGCAGTGTTCGCCGGCGGATGCTTCTGGGGAGTTCAGGCGGTATTCCAGCACACGAAAGGCGTAAAGTCGGCGGTGTCGGGATACGCCGGCGGTCGCACGTCGAGCCCCTCATATGAAGAGGTGAGCACGGGAGCTACGGGTCACGCTGAAGCTGTGCGGGTTGTTTTCGATCCGTCGAAGGTTTCGTACGGCCAGCTGCTTCGCGTGTTCTTTGCGGTCGCGCACGATCCGACGCAGCTCAATCGTCAGGGGCCGGACAGAGGGACTCAATATCGTTCCGAGGTCTTCACATCAAATGAGAGCCAGCGGAAGATCGCATCGGCATACATCGGTCAGCTCGACAAGATTCATGTCTTCAGCAAGCCGATCGTGACCAAGCTTTCAACTCTGACCTCATTCACGGTGGCCGAGGAATACCACCAGAACTACGCGACAGAACATCCAAACGACATGTACATAAGGATCAACGACGCGCCGAAGGTCGAGAACCTGAAGAAAGAATTGAACGAGCTCTACAAACCCGAGCTATCGGCCTGGAAGTAGAGTTGGCGGAGGGGGGACGGCCATCGTGTTCTTTGCGTGGCCTGTCCCCATGTGGCACATGACGCAAGTCACTTTGGGGTAATCTTCGTCGAGCTCCTTTGTGTTCGCGAGCCGGACATTGTTGATGTAGTCCGTCATCTCCTGCATCTGGCGCGCGATCCGCTTGTTCTTTCGCGTGTCCCCGTCGAATTGGCCTGCCACGTGACAGTTGCCGCATCCCATCCCGAGTCCGCGGCCGTAGTTGACGTCCATGTTCTTCAGAAATTCTCTGGCCGGTAAGTCCTTCAGGAGCTTCACGTTCTTGAAGACGGTTCCGGCTGGCTCGTTCTCCCGGCCTACGATCGTGCGCATGATCGAATCGACCTGAGCGCGGCGAGCTGAGTCCTGTTGAACTGGATTCGGAGCACGGCGCGGAGCTCCACCGGGCCCACCTGGACCGGGCACCTGTGACCCTGGACCGGTTGCCGGCGCTGGAGGCGTGGTCGTGGTGGTGATCGTTCCGCTAGGACCTGTCTGAGGCGCCGGCGTGGTCTGCGTTGTCGGGGCGGACGTGCACGATGACACGACACCCAGGGCGATCACAAGAACGGAAACTCCGGAGCTCCGCATTCGACGTTCCTCAAAAGGTTTTGCAGCGTACGCTAGCAATCGGTGCGCCTGATAAAGCGCACCTGCCTGAATTTACGGGGAAGCCGGGCGGGCAGCGACCGGTGGAGAGTTGTAATTTCTTCGATGGCTACGATTCGAGGAGACGAAGACGTGAGCACCGATCGCGACATAGTTCGCCCAATCATTCTTGCCGTCGGAATTGCAATCGCAGGGTTGCTTGTCGGCGCTGGCTTTTCACGCGCCAGAGAGGCCGACCGATTCGTGACAGTGAAAGGAATCTCGGAGCGCGAAGTTCAGGCTGATCTTGCTATCTGGCCGCTCCGCATCGTCGCAGCGCACGACGATCTCGCGACGACAAACGCTCAGCTTCAATCGAGCCTCGAGAAGATCCGAACATTCCTGACGAACAACTCGATCGACCCTACGCAGGCGCAGCTTCAGGATTTTTCCGTAACCGACGCCCAGACCAATCAGTATTCGGGCGGCTCCAGCGCTGGCGCGCGTTTCGTGATCAGACAAACCGTAGTCGTGCGCTCGACAAAACCAGAGCTGATTCGAGCTGCGAGTCAGAAAGTGTCCGAGCTCGTCAGCAATGGTGTCGTTCTCTCGTCGGGGGGCGAATACGGAAACGGCGGACCGACCTTCGTGTTCACCGGCTTGAGCAAGCTCAAGCCCCAGATGATCGGCGAAGCGACCGCGAGAGCGCGTGAATCAGCCGAGCAGTTTGCGCGCGACTCACACAGCGGCATCGGTGGAATTCGCCGTGCAAGCCAGGGAGTCTTCGAAATTCTTCCGCGCGATCAGGCTGAGGGGATCACCGAAGCAAGTCAGATCATCAAGACCGTGCGAGTCGTGACCACAATCGACTACGCATTGAGCAATTGAAGGGCGTGGGTCCGTCAACCTGCCAGCAAAGGGTAAACCCTGCGCGTATGGGTAGAGTCTAAGGTTCGGCACTTCAACGAGACCCATGAGAATTCGTCGTCTTCTGTTCATTGCTGTCGCGGCGCTGATACCGGCCGTGTCTCCAGGTCATTTGCAGGCTCAGCAATCCGATGTCATTCGCGGCCGCGTCACCGGGCCGGACAGTGCAGGAATCGATGGCGTCACCATAACTGTTACATCGATCTCGGGAAACGTCAGCAGAACAGCTCGCACCGATAAGAACGGCCGCTTCACCGTGACTTTCCCATCCGGCGACGGCGACTACATGGTCGCTTTCGCCGCAATGGGATTCGCTGCGAAAAGATTTGAAGTCAAGCGCAACGCCGACGAAGAAATCCTTGTTGCCGACACGCGACTCGCCAGAGTCGGCGCAGTGCTCGATCCGGTGAAGGTGACCGCCGAGAGACAGAAGGTTCAGCGAAACGAGCCGGCCGCGCCTGATATCGGTGGAACCGAGCGACCACTCACGAATTCCGCCGTGCCGGCGAATCTGATGGGCGATCTCGCGGCGATGGCCGCTTCCCTTCCCGGCGTTCAGTCCGTTCCCGGACAGGATGGCAGCGCGGATGGATACTCGGTTCTCGGACTCGGTGCCGATCAAAACAACACCACGCTCAACGGAATGCAGTTCGGCGGATCGAGTTTGCCGCGCGATGCCGCGGTCTCGAGCTCCGTAATCACTTCTCCATATGATGTATCACGCGGCGGATTCAGCGGCGCACAGATGTCGCTACGCACGCGTTCGGGATCGAACTTCCTCACGCGCGGAATGTCGCTGAATGTCGACGCACCGCAGCTGCAATGGAGCGATCGCGTCGGACAATCACTCGGTCAGGAATACACGAACGTGTCGCTCGGCGGCACCGTGTCGGGTCCACTCAAGTATGACAGGGCGTTCTATAACGCGTCGTATCAGCTCGGACGTCGCGCAAATGACTTGCAGACACTCCTCAACACGAACTCGAGTGGACTTCAAGCGCTCGGCGTTGCATCCGATTCTGTCGCGAGGCTGCTGTCGATCCTGAACACTGCGCGCGTTCCGCTTTCAGTCGGTGATGCACCGGGCAATCGCATTGGAGATTCCGGTTCTCTGTTTGGAAGCTTCGACTTCGCTCCGCCGTCTTCGACGAGCGGTCAGGCATTGAACATCTCGTTCAACGGCGGATGGACAAAGCAGAACCCGGCTTCCGGATTTGCACTCGAGCTTCCGGCGCATAGCGGTGAGCGCACGAGCTGGAGAGGCGGCGTACAGGCGCGGCAGAACATGTACTTTGGTGTCGGCATTCTCAGCGAAACATCTCTCGGCATCAGTGCCTCGCGCTCGGAGTCAACGCCGTTCCTCGAAATGCCTACCGGCACCGTCCGCGTGAACTCGACACTCGACGATGGAAGCAGCGGCGTTCAAAGTCTCATCTTCGGTGGAAGCCAGTCACTCAACAGCGCGCAGACGACGAACTCCTTCGGACTGCTCAATCAGTCTTCGTGGTTCAGCACGAACAACAAGCACAGGTTGAAGCTGACTAGCGAGCTGCGCCGCGACGGGTCGGTTCAGGAGCAGGCGTCAAACCTCCTTGGAACCTTCTCATTCAATTCCCTCGCTGATCTTCAGGCCGGCAGACCGGCAACGTTCTCGCGCATGCTCGGATCTCGTCGTCGCGACGTGAGTCAGGTGGTAGGCGGACTGGCACTCGGCGACTCATGGAGAAAGACGGACAACCTCCAGATTCAGTATGGCGTTCGGCTCGATGGAAACAAATTCCTCGACAACCCGGCATTCAATCAAGCGCTCGAGACGGCGCTCGATGTCAAGAACGACGAGCTGCCGAATCGTCTCTACGTGAGCCCTCGACTCGGGTTCTCGTGGACGTACGGACGCGCTCCGCAAATCGCCGGATTCGATGGAGCCGCACGGGGACCACGTGCCGTGCTTCGCGGTGGCATCGGAGTGTTTCAGAATACGCCTTCGACGGGACTCGTTGGAACCGCGCTCGACAACACCGGACTCCCAAGCGGTGTTCAACAGCTGACGTGCATCGGCTCGGCCACTCCGGTTCCCGACTGGAACGCATATGCAACGAACACTTCGTCGATACCATCGCGCTGCGCTGATGGCACGACTGGAACTGTGTTCTCCAGCGCGGCGCCAAACGTCAGCTTCTTCTCCGACAAATTCGTCGCGCCGAAGAGCGTTCGATCGAACCTTCAGTGGAGTGGATCGATACTGAAGAACCGATTCTCCACTCAGGTGGAAGGCACGTACTCACTCAACCTCAATCAGTCCGGTCCGCTCGATCTCAACTTCTCGGGCGTGAGTCGATTCGTCCTGCCTGGTGAAGACAATCGCGCGGTGTATGTTCAGCCGTCGAGCATCGTCTCGGCAACTGGTGCGACAACGCCGCTCGACTCGCGCATCTCGCAGGCTTTCACTCGCGTGAGTGAACTGACGTCGAACCTGAAATCCGAAAGCAGACAGGTGAGTGTACGCCTCTCACCAGCAACCTTCAGCACGAGCCTCAGCTGGAGCCTCTCGTACGTTTACTCGAACGTCCGTGAGCAGTTCCGCGGCTTCAGCAGCACAGTGGGTGATCCATTCGACGTCGCGTGGGGACGCTCATCATTTGACTCGCGTCATCAGGTGGTCTACAACGTCGGATACAACTTCTTCGACTTCGTTCGCGTGAACTGGTTCGGTCAGTTCCGCTCGGGCTCGCCTTATACGCCGATGGTTGCGAGCGACATCAACGGCGACGGCTACGCCAACGATCGCGCATTCGTGCCGACGCTTGCCGATGCCGATCCTGCGGTCGCTTCGTCGATGAAGTCACTGCTCGACAATTCAACATCCGAAGCACGCAAGTGCATCGAGAGTCAGCTCGGCGCGCTGGCGAAGCGCAATAGCTGTCAGGGTCCGTGGTTCTCGAATGCATCGATGTCCATCTCGTTCAATCCCGTCAAGGTTAGAATGCCGCAGCGGGCGACCCTGTCGTTCCAGCTGTCGAATCCTCTTGGCGCAGCTGACCTGCTCATGCACGGCTCGAATGATTTGCGCGGATGGGGACAGCCCACGATTCCCGATCAACAGCTTCTTTACGTGAGAGGCTTCGATCCGCAGGCAAGGAAATACAAGTACGAAGTGAATCAGCGTTTCGGGTCGAGCAACCAGGCATTCGGCGCCTTCCGCGTTCCGGTGACGCTCACCGCAATGATGCGGTTCGACGTAGGTCCAACTCGCGAGCGTCAGATGCTGACGCAGCAGCTCGATCGCGGGCGCCGCACTCAGGGAACAAAGGTGCCAGAGCAACTGCTCAAGGCGATTTACGGAAATGGCGGAATGCCCAATCCACTGGGGACAATTCTTCGCCAGCAGGATTCACTGCACCTCACCGGACCGCAGGCCGACAGCCTCGCGACCCTCAACCGGACGTACACAATCCGGAACGACGCCGTGTGGGCTCCTCTCGCCAAGTACTTCGCCGATCTTCCAAACGGATACGACAAGGATATTGCGTACAGCAAGTACATGATCGCGCGTCGCGCGACGATCGATCTTCTGGCGCAGCTCGCTCCCCACATCAAGGGGCTTCTGACTCCAGAGCAGCGACGCAAACTGCCCCCGTTCGTCGCGAGTTATCTGGAGCCGAGGTATCTGGCGTCGATCCGTTCCGGAACGGCCGGCTTCACGTCGAGCGGAATGTTCGGTGGCGCGCCAGTGATGGGCGACTTCACGATGGCAGTTGGAGCCCCGTCTGGCGGCGGTCAGAGTGTAACGATCATCAGGCAGTAGGAAAAACAATGAACAGGAACGAATCACCCTCCACGCATCGAGTTATGAGAAATTCTCTCCGCATCACAACTATCGCGCTGCTCACTGTCGCGACGACTGCAGGCGCTCAGCAACGCCCGGCGATCAGGCAGCTCGGCGCAGTCGTCGCAAAGTCGGCCGAAACATTCGCGAGCGTCGGCGGAATTCGCGCTCTGTCGAATGGCAGCCTCTTGGTAAATGATATTCCTGGACGCCGCGTGGTGATGTTCGACCCGACGCTCGGGAAGTTCACAGTGATCGCCGACTCCACGAGTGCGACCGCAAACGCGTACGGCGGGCGGGTAGGATGGTTGGTGGCGTATCGCGGCGACTCGAGTCTTTTCATCGATCCGACATCTGTCTCCATGCTCGTCATCGATCCGAGCGGAAAGGTTGCGCGCGTGATGGCGATTCCGCGTGCAGAAGACGCAAATGCACTAGGCAGCCC
Organism: Gemmatimonadales bacterium; assembly: GCA_039933985.1. Classification (GTDB taxonomy): domain Bacteria; phylum Gemmatimonadota; class Gemmatimonadetes; order Gemmatimonadales; family Gemmatimonadaceae; genus UBA4720. The sequence continues at coordinate 8,839 of JBDTNA010000026.1, forward strand.
GATTGGGAACACAGCGTTCGACGCGAGTGGTCGCCTCGTCTACCGGGCATTGCCGAGATTCATTTTCAATGGCGGTCCGCGGCGCACGGACGGAGGAGCACCTGTATTCGCTCCGCCGGCGATTCCCGATTCTGCTCTCATTCTTCGCGTTGACCTCGCATCGAGAAAGGTCGACACCGTCGGCTATATTCGAACGCCAAAGATCAAGATGGAGATGAAGCAGGATGACAAGGGGAACATGAGCATGACTTCTACCGTCAACCCTCTTCCGGTAATCGATGACTGGGCGGTGCTCGCGGACGGTACGATTGCGATTGTTCGTGGCAGCGACTATCACGTCGACTGGGTGAAAACTGACGGATCGAAGGTCGCCTCGACGAAAATTCCATTCGACTGGCAGCGAATGACCGATGAGGACAAGATCGCATTCATTGATTCGGTGAAGGCTGCCCGCGAGCGCCTGCTCGCAAGCACGCCCGCTCCGGCTGCAGGCGCCGCGCAGGGAGCGCCGGGCGGTGGCGGCGCGGGGGGTGGCCCTCAGATCCAGATCTTTGGGGGCCCGGGTGGACCAGGCGGCGGAGGTCCGGGCGCCGCCCGGCCAGGTGGTGGGGCTCCTCAGTTCAACTTCATACCGGCAAGCGAGCTTCCCGATTACAAGCCGCCGTTCCTCGCGAACTCGACGCGTCCCGATAGCGACGGCAATCTGTGGATCAGAACGATTCCGACGTCTGCGGTGGCCGGCGGCCCGGTTTACGACGTCATCAACAAGAAGGGCGAGCTGGTAGAGCGCGTGCAGATCCCCGTCGGCCGAAGCATCGTTGGATTCGGCGCGGGTGGCGCGGTCTATCTATTGAACCGCGATGGAGCCACCGCGACAATCGAGAAAGCGTCCGTTCGCTAGGGGGATACTCGAAAGGGCGCGGGCCTCGAGGCCCGCGCTTTTTCGTTGCACGCCGTTAGTTTTCGTTTTCAACCCTCAAATCGCTCCCATGACTCGTCTTATTCGCGCCGCGGCGATAGCCTCCGTGATCGCCCTCGGCAACGCTTGCAGCAGTCTTGACTCTACGGTGCCAAACGCAGTGCCAATCGAACAGACAACTTTTGCAACCGCCCTCGCGGTCGACCTGTCCGCATCAACCAAGCTCGCGAGCGGGATGTACGTTCGTGACCTCGTCGTCGGCTCAGGTGCCGCTGTCGTCAACGGACAAACAGTCACGGCCCGCTATACCGGCTGGCTCGCCAATGGCGCGCAGTTCGACTCGAACACAACTACCGGATACGCGTTTGTATTGGGAACCGGCCGCGTGATCCTCGGATGGGACATCGGCATTCCGGGAATGAAGGTCGGCGGAAAGCGACAGCTGATCGTTCCGGCTACTCTGGGTTACGGCTCAACCGGAAACGGTCCGATCCCCGGCAACGCGGTGATCGTCTTCAACGTCGAGATTGTGTCCGTTCAGTAGCACCCGCGCCTGACGATGCCAAGGCGACTCCTCCGGTTTGCTGTCGCGATAGGCATCCCTGCCCTTTCGCAGCCGGCTACGGCGCAACTTCGGCCGCTCGAGCCAATTCAGTGGCGAATGTTTCAGCGCAATTCGACGCTGGCTGGGGAGTTGGGTGTCTCCCGACTGACCGATCAGCGCGCATCTTTGGCCGGAACCAGCGGCGATCTCTGGGAGCTGGGAAACTTCGTCGTCGCGTGGAGGACCGGCCGAGTCATTCTCGAAGCTGCGGGAACAGCACAGAGGCAATTTCGCGAGCACGATCGATTTGCTCCGGCATATCCCGATGTCGATCCGGCAGCCGACGGAAAGCGCCACGACTCTGGCGACTATCGCATCTCTACTTCGATCCGCCTTACGCCTGATCACTGGCAATCGACGGGCGTCCTCCGATTCGGAACCCGGCTTCCAACAACCGACAATACGACGGGACTGGATCGCGATGCGCTCGACTTCTTCGCGACGTTCGGTGCTGGCCGCGAGGCCGGCTCCTTTGCGTTCGCAGGCGAAGCTGGCCTCGGAATTCATGCGACGCGCGAAGAACGGTTCGAGCAGGACGACCTTTTCGTCTACGCTGGCCGCGCGGAGTATCGGCGGTTCGCGATCATTCCGTCAATCGCCGCGCTCGGCCAGATGCACGGCACGGCTCACAGTGCAATTCGCGGGGTCGAGAATCTGGGTGAGTTGCGCGGAGGTCTCCGAGCGGGATCCAGAAGGTGGGTGCGGGTGGAGCTGGTCGTCGGGTACGAAACTTTTTCCCCTGCTTCTGGCGTTGTGGTGACAGCGGGCATTCTGCGCTAACACTTCAACTTCAATGCTGTCAAAACTCGGCATCATCTTCGCGGGTCTCGTACTTCTGGCGACCGGCATACTCGGACTCATCGACGGTCCCCGCAGTTTCGCCGACACGACAACTCAATTTGAAAAGATCGTTGCCTCTGCCACGACCGTCTATGCTGTCCTGGCACTCGCGGCGCTCGCTGGGTTCGCGCTGCGCCGCACGTGGAGCGTACCGGTCACCATCGCATGGGCCGTCTTGGTCATCTTCGTCGGCTCCACTGCGGCGCTCGCTTATGCTCCTGACTCCGCCTCCGCGACCGGAGCGATTCTCGCAGGCGTCATGACTACCGCAATCGCGTGGGTCGTGCTCATCGGCGTCCGCGCTCGTTTGCGGGTGAGCGATCCTGTTTCAAGGGGTCAGAGCGGTTGAAACGCCATCTTCACACGGCTCCAAATTTGAGGATATTTTTGTTCGGGGAAATCCGAGCTTTCTGAAAGACCACAGGATCATCGATGCCGCTTCAAACCGCTGCGACAGCACCCACCCCTACGCCCACTGCTACCGTTGGCGTAACAGTTGGTGGTGCGACACTTTCGAGCCCTCAAGCGGTCTACCAGGGCTTCAAGGCGCAGCGAAGAGAGCTTGGACGACAGCTCGAGTCGCTCGAGGGTACGAGGGAGAGCCTTTCGTCGAGGCTCGAGGAACCAGTCGTCGCGGGTGCGGACAAGAAAGGAATCGAGCAACGCATCTCGTCGCTCGACGAGCGCATCTCGGCAATCGACAAGCAGATCACCGAAGCAGATGCTCAGGTTGCGCGCGCGGCGTCGGTGCCGGGAGCAGCTGTCGATCCGCCGCCAGAGCCCCGGTCAGGTCCGCCTGAAGAGGCATGGATCGTCGGAACGATCTTCATGTTCATCGTTTTCCTTCCGCTGTCAATCGCGTATGCTCGCCGCGTGTGGAGGCGGAGCGCACAGATCGTGACGGCAATTCCCAAAGAGTTATCCGAGCGCGTCATGCGGGTAGAACAGACCGTCGAAGCAACGGCGATCGAGATCGAGCGAATTGGCGAAGGACAAAGATTTATGACGCGGATTTTCACCGAAGGAAATGCGGCTCATATGTTGCCCACCGCATCTCCGCAGGCCGCTCCAGTCCACGGGCGGCCCGGCGACATTCGACCCTAGATGCGATGAACTCCGACATCGACCGCATCGCGTCGAAATACAACAAGCGATACGACGAATACTTCGGCTCGCTGCGCGGGGCTGCGTTTGCAGTCAGGGCACCGGATGGTTCCGAACGGGTTCTGGGTGACGGTGAAGCACGGTTCGCGCTGGCGGCGACCAACGATCGCGGGATGAGTGCGCTGGCTTCGCTCGACGCGCTCGTGATTGCGGAATCATACCTGGATGGAGCGGTCGACATCGAAGGGGACATCGAATCCCTCCTGGCACATCGGAACTTTTTCCGCGACAATCATCCGATGGTAACCGCGTGGCACATGTTCTGGCCGAAGGTTCACGGCCAGGAGCGCACTGACGCCGAGTTCATCTCGCATCACTACGACATCGATGCGGATTTCTTCCTTTCATTCCTCGACAAGCGGCATCGCTGCTATTCTCACGGGATATTTCAGTATGACGATGAGTCACTGGAAGATGGCATCACTCGAAAGCTTCAGTTTTCACTTGACGCCGTAGAAGCGCGGCCCGGAGACAGCATTCTCGACGTAGGCGGTGGATGGGGCGCATTTACTGAATACGCGGGAAAGCAGGACATACAGGTGACTTCCCTGACGATCTCACGCGAATCGGAGAAGTTCCTGAACGATCTCATTGCGCGTGAAAAGCTTCCATGCAAGGTGAGGTATCAGCACCTGCACGAGCATCGCCCTGACAAGAAATACGATGCGATATGCATACTCGGCGTGACTGAGCACCTTCCGGACTACGACAGAACGCTCGCGTTGTATCAGTCGATGCTGAAGCCCGGCGGAAAGGTCTATCTCGATGCAAGCGCGAAGCGAAAGAAGTACGACATCTCGAGCTTCCTGCGACGTCATATCTATCCAGGCAACGGATCACCGATGTGCCTGCATGACTATCTGCGAGCCGTGTCGGAATCGCCGTTCCGGCTCGAGGTCGTTCACGACGATCGCCACAGCTACGAGCTGACGGCGAAGTACTGGGCTGAACGGTTCGACGCAGCGCGCGAAGAAATCGAGCGTCGCTGGGGATTGCAGCAGTATCGGAAATTCCGGCTCTACCTGTGGGGCTGTTACGATTCGTTCAAGCGCGATGACGTGCAGGCATACCGCGTCGTTCTTGGCCTTCCATCAAACGCCGTCGCCTAGCGTTACAACAGATGGAAGTGCGCTCGGACAAGCTCAGGTTCTTTCGAACGCAAGCCGACCTGAGGCGATGGCTCGACAGGAATCACGCGCGCGAGCAGGAGTTGTGGATCGGATTTTACAGAAAGAATTCCGGAAAGGGCGGCGTCAACTACGCGCAGGCACTGGACGAAGCCCTGTGCTACGGCTGGATCGACGGAATCAGAAAGGGGCTGGATGACTCGAGTTACACAACCCGGTTTACTCCTCGAAAGCCGCGCAGCATCTGGAGCAACGTCAATGTCGCGCACGTCGACAGGTTGACAAAGGCCGGGCTGATGACTCCCGCCGGGCTCGCTGCTTTCAAGCTGAAAGATCCGTCACGTACTGGCGTGTACTCGTTCGAACGTGAGGCAGCTGAGCTCACCCCACCAATGCGAAAAAAACTCGAGAAGAATGCCCGCGCCCGACGGTTCTTCGACGCGCAGCCACCATATTACAGGCGCATCGCTTCCTTCTGGGTCACAAGCGCGAAAAGAGAAGAAACGCGCGTCGACCGGCTCGACCGGTTGATCGCCCTGTCTGCAGAAGGACTCAGACTTCCGCAGTTTATGCCAACTCCCAAAAGTCCCAAGCGCAGCTGAACCCCTGAGGGTCATTTGAAATCTTCGATCGTTTCTTCGCCTCTGTCTCGCCTGCTGTTGACCCTTCTCATCTTCGGGGCAGCACGCGATTTATCAGCACAGCGCGCCACCGCCACAGTATCGAGTCTCGATTCCACTCAGCTTCGCGCGCTCAAATACAGAATGGTCGGTCCCGCACGCGGTGGGCGCGTGACAACTGTTACCGGAGTTCCGCAGGAGCCGTTCACGTTCTACATGGGCTCGACCGGCGGTGGAGTTTGGAAAACGATCAACGCCGGACAATCGTGGATTAACATTTCGGACGGATATTTCGAGGCAGCGTCGATGGGCTCGCTCGATGTCGCTGACTCTGACCCCAGTGTCGTCTACGCCGGCACCGGATCGGATGGCATTCGCAGCAACGTTTCGATCGGCAAGGGAATGTACAAGTCGATCAATGCTGGCAAGACCTGGTCGCACGTCGGATTGCGCGATGCCGGTCAGGTCGGAGCCGTTGTCATTCATCCGACCAATCCTGACATCGTCTACGCGGCGGCGATCGGCAATCCATTCAAGCCAACGCCTGACCGAGGTGTGTATCGCACAAAGGATGGGGGACGCACCTGGCAGAAGGTGTTGTTCATTTCGGATTCAACGGGAGCAGTCGACATCGAGCTCCAGCCCGGCAGTCCGAACGTCGTGTACGCCGCGATGTGGCGGGCCGAGCGAAAGCCGTGGACGATCATCAGCGGCGCGCGTGAGGGAGGAGTGTATCGCAGCAGCGACGGCGGCGATACGTGGACAAAGCTCACGGCTGGCCTGCCGGGTGGACTGGTCGGAAAGGCAGACTTCGCTGTATCCGCTGCAAAGCCTGAGCGACTCTACGTACTGATCGAAGCGAGTCCGGGTTCCGGCCTTTACAGGTCTGACGACGCGGGGCGCACTTTCGCCGCGATCGACACCGTCACCCGCGGCTTGATCACGCGACCATTCTACTACACGAACATCGACGCAGATCCTTCGAACGCTGACGTCGTCTATGTCGGAACAGAAGGATTCTACAAGAGCGTGGACGCGGGCAAGACGTGGGCATCGACGCCAACGCCTCACGGTGACAATCACGACCTGTGGATAAATCCAACGCGTCCATCGGTGATGATTCAATCCAATGACGGCGGCGCGAACATATCGATGGATGGTGGCAGAACCTGGTCAACCCAATACAACCAGCCAACGGCAGAGATCTATCAGGTTTACGTCGACAACAGGTTTCCATATCGGCTGTACGGCGCTCAGCAGGACAACACCACGCTGATCATTCCGAGTCTTCCCGAAAAGTCTTCGTCGCCCGATGATCCAATTCAGAGCTGGCAGACGGGTCCGGGATGCGAAACGGGTCCGATCTTTCCGCATATCAATAATCCGGACATCGTCTACGGATCGTGTAAGGGTCTTTTCTCGCGCCTGTCACTTCGTACCGGCCAGGAGAAGGGCTACTGGGTTGGAGCGCAGTCGATTTATGGAATGCCCGGCAAGGACCTGATCTATCGCTTTCAGCGAGTGTCGCCGATGGAAGCATCGCCGCATGATGCGCGCGCGCTCTACTACGGCTCGCAATACGTTCATCGCACGCGCGACGAGGGCGTCACATGGGAGCGAATCTCTCCCGACCTCACGTGGAATCCACCCGAGCGGCAGACCAAAGTATCGGGAGAACCGATCACGATCGACGTGACCGGTGAAGAGTTCTACAGCACGCTCTATGCGATTCGCGAGTCGCCAGTCCGCGCCGGCGTGATCTGGACCGGATCGAATGACGGTCCTTTTCACGTAACGCGCGATGGCGGAAAAACGTGGAAGAACGTCACGCCACGAGGTCAACCTCAGGGATGCAGGGTGCAGAACATCGAGCCCTCACCTCATCGCGCCGGCTCCGCTTATTACGCCGTGCTCTGCTACCTCCTCGGCGACTTCAGGCCGTTCATCTGGCGCACGGACGACTATGGCGTGTCATGGAAGCTCCTCACGACGGAATTGAATGGGATCCCATACGATCATCCGACGCGCGTCGTGCGCGAGGATCCGGTAAGAGAAGGTCTCCTCTATGCCGGAACCGAGTTCGGCGCATGGGTTTCCTTCGACAATGGCGGAAGGTGGCTACCGCTTCAGCTCAACCTGCCGGTCACGCCGATCACGGACATGAAGGTTCACCGGGGCGATCTCGTTCTCTCTACTCAGGGCCGGTCGTTCTGGATTCTCGATGATCTCGAGCCGCTTCGGCAAATGTCGGAAGTAGTAGGTGCCAAAGGGGCGCACCTCTTTGCGCCGCGTGAGGCCTATCGGCTTGTGTACACCGCGGGGTTCGGCGGGACGGAATCAAACCGGTCGTCGAGTGGTGATCCCCAGTACCCACCGGCTGGCGCGATGATCGACTATTGGCTTCCGACGGATGCACAGCCGGTGTCGATGGAAATCGTCGCACCCGATGGAACAGTCGTCCGCAAACTCTCGAGCGAAGCCCCGGAGCAGGCTGCATCTATCGAGGCAGCCGGCGCGCAAAGATTGACGCGCAACGCCGGACTCAACCGCATCA
>JBDTNA010000027.1:0-16402 GCA_039933985.1 Gemmatimonadales bacterium
CGTCCGTCGTCGGCTTTACCAAGGACGGCGAGAGACTCGTCGGCCAGATCGCCAAAAGACAGGCGGTCACAAATCCCACGAACACAGTCTTCTCGATCAAGCGCTTCATGGGCCGCAAGCTCGGAGAAGTGAAGGAAGAAACGGCACGCGTTCCGTACAAGGTCGTCAACGGCGGCAATGACGTCGCCTCGGTCGAAGTCCAGGGCAAGCGCTATAGCGCTCCCGAGATCTCGGCGATGATCCTCCAGAAGATGAAGCAGACCGCCGAAGACTACCTCGGCTACAAGGTCGAGAAAGCGGTCATCACCGTTCCCGCGTATTTCAACGACTCGCAGCGCCAGGCGACCAAGGATGCCGGCAAGATCGCGGGCCTCGACGTGCTTCGCATCATCAACGAGCCGACGGCTGCAGCACTCGCCTACGGCCTCGACAAGAAGAAGGATGAGAAGGTCGCAGTATTCGACCTCGGTGGTGGTACCTACGACATCTCCGTTCTCGAGCTGTACGACGTCGAAGGCTCACGCCAGTTCGAAGTGAAATCCACCAACGGCGATACTCACCTCGGTGGAGACGACTTCGATCAGCGCGTCATCGACTGGCTCGTCACCGAATTCAAGCGCGACCAGGCGATCGACCTCTCGAAGGATCCGATGGCGCTTCAGCGCCTGAAGGAAGCCGGCGAGAAGGCAAAGATGGAGCTTTCGACCACGCAGACGACCGACATCAATCTGCCGTTCATCACGGCGGACCAGAGCGGCCCGAAGCACCTCAACTATCAGCTCACGAGAGCAAAGTTCGAGCAGCTCGTCGACGACCTCATTCAGCGGACGATTCCGCCGATGGAGCAGGCGCTCAAGGACGCGGGCATCAAGCCGAACGAGATCGATGAGATTCTGCTCGTCGGCGGCTCGACGCGTATTCCGAAGATTCAGGAGATCGTGAAGAAGTTCTTCGGCAAGGATCCGAACAAGGGCGTGAACCCGGACGAAGTCGTCGCGATCGGCGCCGCGGTCCAGGGCGCAGTTCTCACGGGCGAGCAGAAGGACGTTCTCCTGCTCGACGTCACGCCGCTCTCACTCGGCATCGAGACACTCGGCGGAGTTACGACCGTACTCATTCCGCGCAATACGACCATCCCGACCAAGAAGAGCGAGACCTTCTCGACGGCTGATGACAATCAGACGACGGTGGAGATCCACGTTCTCCAGGGTGAGCGTGAGCTCGCTACATATAACAAGACCATCGGCAAGTTTCAGCTCACGGGCATTCCGCCGGCACCGCGCGGACTGCCGCAGGTCGAGGTGACCTTCGACATCGACGCCAACGGCATACTGCACGTGACGGCGAAGGACAAGGCAACCGGCAAGGAGCAGAAGATCCGAATCGAAGCATCGAGCGGACTCTCCGATTCCGAAGTCGACCGCATGGTCAAGGACGCGGAGAAGAACGCGGCCGAAGACAAGAAGCAGCGCGAGGCGATCGACGCGCGGAACAGGCTCGACTCCATGACGTATGAGGTGGAGAAGAACGTGAAGGAATGGGGCGACAAGGTCAGCCCCGAGATAAAAGGCAAGATCGACGCGGCCATCGAGCGGTCGCGGAAAGCGTTACGCGGCGATGACATGACCGAGATCCGCGCTGCGCAGGAAGAGCTGACGAAGGTGTTCAGCGAGGCAGGACAGTCGTTCTACCAGCAGCAGGCTCAGGATTCCGCGGCGCAGCCGTCGGGAGACGGAGCTGCCGAGGGTGCTCCGGCTACCGATGGGGCGCCGACGCCGACGGACGATGTGGTCGAAGCCGACTACGAGATCGTCGACGAGAAGAAGTAAAAGTGTGGTAAGGACGCCGGCCGCAACCTCAGGGGGGCGGTCGGTGTCTTATATATAAGTTTAGCAAACACAATTGAGGATCCGGAGTATATGTCTTCACTTTCATCGCGGTCCCGCTGGGTAGCGGTCGTCGTTGCCGCTTTCCTCGGTGGTCTCATCATCGCTTCGGGAGGGCTGAACCTTTCGAAGCTGGGCTTCGCCCAAGGCAAGCCTGATGCACAATCGGTGTTGCCGCTTGTTCAGGCGAGCAACGCATTCGTCGAGATTGCGGATCACGTGACACCTGGAGTCGTCGCGATCTCCGTCGAAAGCCGTCCCCAGGCAAATACGCAGCAGCGTCGAGTTCCAAACGGCATGCAGCTTCCGCCGGGATTCGAGGATTTCTTCAACCAGCAGCAGCAGCAGCCGCAGGTTGAGAGCGGTTCCGGCTCGGGATTCATCGTCTCGAAGGACGGATACATCCTCACGAACAATCACGTCGTGACGATGGGCGATCGCACGACGATCGCCGACCGCGTCACAGTGCAGATGCTCGACAACCGCACGTACAAGGCGCGCGTCGTCGGCAACGATCCGACGACTGACATCGCCGTAATCAAGATCGATGGCAGAAACGATCTTCCCGTGCTTGCTCTCGGCAACGATGCAACCAGCCGGGTCGGCGAATGGGTTCTCGCGATCGGCAATCCACTCGGATTCGACTTCACTGTCACGGCAGGAATCATCAGCGCGAAAGGACGCAGCCTTCCGGGCCTGCTCTCACGTCGCGGTGACACCAACAACTATTCGATCAGCGATCTCATTCAGACCGACGCGGCGATCAACCCGGGCAACTCGGGTGGACCGCTCGTCAACCAGAGAGGTGAGGTCATCGGAATTACGAGCGCGATCGCCAGCCCGACCGGCGTGAACGCGGGATATGGTTTCGCGATTCCAATCACGCTCGCGAAGAAAGTGATGGAAGACATCATCGCGCACGGAAAGGTTCGCGTGGGCGTGCTGGGGATTCTCATTCGTGAAGTGACGCCGGAAGATGCGGCCGTTGCGGGAATGAAGGACATTCGCGGCGCGAAGGTTGACGGATTCAGTCCGGCGACCGGCAGCGGCGCGGAGCGCGCTGGACTTCAGGCGGGAGACATCATCGTAACCGCCGATGGAGTTCCGGTCGAGCGCGTGAGCACGCTTCAGCGTGTGGTTCGCAATCACCAGCCGGGCGAGAAGGTGAAGCTCGAGATCATGCGTTACGGTCAGAAGAAGTCGTTCGATGTAACGCTGACCGAGTTGGCCGAGAGTGCGCGCGTGGGCCCGGTGTCGGGTCCGCGGACGACGACGACTCCGATTGCGAAGCCGGCAACTTTCTCGAGTGACGAATTGGGAATCTCATTCAGTCCGGTGCCCGCTCAGCTGGCAACGGATGCAAAGCTTCCGATGGATCGGCGTGGCGTCCTCGTCACCGACATCGTTCCGCTCGGCGCAGCGTATCAGAAGCTTGGCCCGCAGGACGTGATCTTCGAGGTGCTGTATCCGGCGCCGCGGAGATCTATCAAGTCGCCGTCTGATCTTCAGACAGTGCTGAGAGGATTGAAGAGCGGTGACTACATCAGCCTTAACGTGCATTCGCTGGCGCAGGGTGGCAGCGATCGTGTGGTGAATATTAGAATCGGCGGCTGACCCGATTCTGCTTGACTGAAACTCCCCCGGCGAAGACCCGGGGGAGTTTTTTTTGTTGCCCGGTTTTAGCTAGCTTAGTCGAACGCGGAAGTGGCGGAATTGGTAGACGCGCTGGACTTAGGATCCAGTGGAGAAATCCGTGGGGGTTCGAGTCCCCCCTTTCGCATCCCTTCGAGGTCCGACCATGGAATTCGATTTCCACGGGCTTCCAAATTGCACTTAATCAGGGACGACCCGGGTTTCTGCACTTTCAACTTCGAGGGAATAGGCCATGAGTATTTTTGGGAACATCCTGTCAAAGATCTTCAACCATCCGGCCGCCGGCACGACTTCATCGCCCGCGCCGTCAGCATCACCCGCAGTCGATGCCGCGAGTTTTGACGACGTCAGTGCTGGCGCTTCAACTTCAACTCCAGCTTCAATGTCCAGGGTCGACGTCGAACAAGTCCTCACCGACATCGCTTCGAAGTACAATCACCCTGTGAACTGGCGCTATTCGATAGTCGACCTGATGGCGATACTGGGGATCGACAACAGTCTCACACAACGCAAAGCACTTGCACACGAGCTCGGATACACGGGCGACACTAACGACAGCGCGACGATGAATATCTGGCTCCACAAGCAGGTGATGCAGAAGCTCGCGGAGAATGGAGGGCACGTGCCCGCGGAACTGATGCAGGAGAATGAGTGAGTCAAACACAGCCGATGCAGTGCGTTCAGGAACACCGAATGGCGGCACCTCGACTGTGAAGTTCAGTACCTGAAGCAGCGGGGAGACCGATAGCCGCCGATCGGCAGAAATGACCGTTTCGATCGAGGACGTGGTCCGCGCAAGATCGCGATTGGACGGCATTGCGGTGCGGACTCCGCTCCTGCGCTTTCCCGCCGACGGCACCACGCGCGACATTCATCTCAAGCTCGAGAATCTTCAGCCGATCGGATCGTTCAAGCTGCGCGGCGCGGCGAACGCGATGGCCGTCGCTGGTCACGACGCGCTTTTCGGTGGCGTCTACACCGCGAGCGCCGGAAACATGGCGCAGGGCGTTGCGTGGTGCGCCCAACGGCTCGGCGTGCGTTGCCGCGTCATCGTCCCTGATCAGGCGCCAAAGACGAAGACTGATGCGATCGAGCGACTGGGCGGCGAAGTCATCAAGGTGCCGTTCGAGGAGTGGTGGCAGACTCTGGTGAATCGCGGACATCCTGATTTCGACGAAGTCTTCATCCATCCATTCTTCGACGATGCGGTGATGGCGGGAAATGGCACCATCGCTGTCGAAGTATTCGAAGATCTCGCGGATGTGGATGCCATCATAGTTCCCTATGGCGGTGGGGGATTGGCGTGTGGCATCGCAATCACCGCACGCGCGCTCAGTCCGCGCACGAAGATTTATGCGGTCGAGGTCGAGACCGCTGCGCCTCTCACAGCATCTTTCGCTGCCGGTGAGCCAACTCCCGTAACACGCACTCCGACGTTCATCGACGGAATGGGAAGCGGCGCGGTATTTCCCGAGATGTGGCCGCTCGTTGAATCGCTCATCGACGGAACAATCGTCGTAACCGTCAAAGAGGTCGCGTCAGCAGTTCGCACCCTTGCAGAACGATGCCGCGTGGTCGCCGAAGGGGCTGGTGCCGCGCCACTCGCAGCCGCGCTCACTGGCGCACTCGGCAAACAACGAACGGTCTGCATCGTGAGCGGCGGCAATATCGATCCCGACAAGCTCGCCACCATTCTGCGCGGCGAAATTCCCTGAACCCTGAGATTTGAATATGGAAGACGTCGAGTACTATCCATTTCCGACGAAGAGTTCGCTTCCCTTCTCCGCCGCGGTGCGCGTCGGCAGCATGCTCTATCTGTCAGGCCAGATGGGAACCGCCGATGGCAAACTCGAGCTCGTCAGCGGAGGCATCGAAGCTGAGACGAGACAGACTCTCGTGAACATGAAAGCGATTCTGGAGAGGCATGGCTCGTCACTCGACAAGGTGATCAAGTGCACCGTAATGATGGCCGACATGAGCGAGTGGCCGGCGATGAACGCGATCTACATTCAGCATTTCCCGGTGCACCTTCCCGCGCGGAGCGCCTTCGGCGCGTCCGGTCTCGCGCTCGGCGGCCGCGTGGAAATCGAGTGTATAGCGACCGTAGACGACTAACCCGCGTCTAGTCGGCCGCGGGTTTGAGATACTTCATCGCCGTCGTCGTGACGTCTTCCACGAGCCTGTCGAAATCATCCTCCGCCCATTCAGCGCAAACGTTCTTCAGACGGCGCGCAACATCGGCGCGCAGCGCTTCCCTGACCTTATCCGGGGACGTCCCAGCCGGCACTCCGAAGGGCGGCGTACTCATGGGCTCCCATATATCGCCGGGTGTTCGGAAACGCAAGAAATATCCGCCAGCACACGATCAGAACAATTCGAGCGTGAGGCTCGAGTTGTTTTCGTCCGGAGCCGCCGGCAGAATGCATTCCGCGACGTCGTTGGCCGGGCTGTTCACGAGCTTGCTGACCCGATAGCACACCAGTGCAGCACTCTCGTACGGACGCAGCAGCGCGAGCGCTGCATCGACCGTGGTCGATCGGTTGATCCATTGCTCCGCTTCGTCCAGATCAAGGAGAACGGGCATGCGCGGGTGATATGCGGAAGTCATTGTGCTCGCATCAGTAGTCACGACCGTGCAGGTCTCGACCGCGGTTTCGCCCCTTCCCCATCGCTCCCAAAGCCCCGCCATGGCGAATGCGCGACTGTCCTTCATATGGAAGTAGAGCGGAACTTTCGACTTGCTCGTGCCTGTCCACTCATAGTAGCCGTCGGCGAGGATGAGACACCTCCTCCTCTCCAGGGCCTCGCGAAAAGCCGGCTTCTCCATCAGCGAGTCGGAGCGCGCGTTGATCAGGCGGTTTCCGATCGCCGGGTCGTTTGCCCAAGAGGGAATCAGTCCCCACCGCCGCTCCTTTGCCTCTGGTGAGCCGGTCGCGTCGAGGCCAAGCGTCCATTGCTGCTGGGTCGGCGCCACGTTGTAGCGCGGCTTGAACCCGGGCAGAACAGGTGGCAGCCTGAAACGCTCGAGAACGTTGGTTGGAGCATCGTGAAGCGACGATCGTCCGCACATGAAGCGTAACCTAAGGACGGCGCCCAACCTCGCCAACGAACTTAAATTTCGCGCTCTTGGAGACGGTGGCCCGAAATCCGCATTGGAACGAGGCAACGACAGTTAACAGGGAGGCAGTCATGGCGAAGTGCGACGTCTGCGGAAACAGCTACGACAAATCGTTCACGGTGACGATGGCCGGGGAGACCCATACATTCGACTCGTTCGAATGCGCTATTCATGCACTCGCGCCGTCATGCGCGCACTGCGGCTGCCGCATCATCGGACATGGCGTCGAAGCGAGCGGCACGTTCTACTGCTGCGCCTCCTGCGCAGGCATGTCCGGTGTGAAGGGTCTGGAAGACAGGGTTTAGCGGCCTCGTATGACATCCATGACTCGATCCGACGCAGTTCAGTGCGAGAGAATAGTTCGCCGCCACGCCCGCACATTCACCCTCGCGAGCTATTTCCTTCCCGCAAAAAAGCGGAGGGCAGCGTTTGCCTTCTACGCGTTCTGTCGCGAGGCTGATGACATCGTGGACCGCGCCGAGAGTGACGATCCGCGCGTAACGGGAAGATTGCTGCAAGCACACCGGCGGGAGCTCACCGAAGCGCTGGACGGCCGGCCAAGCGGCGCCGTTTTCCGCGAAGTCAGATGGGCCCAGCGAGAGTTCAACGTTTCGGGCGAAGTTCTTTTCGAGCTGCTCGATGGAGTTGCCCGCGATCTCGAAGCGCCGATCTACGAAACGTGGGAGGATCTCGGCACATACTGCGAAGGGGTCGCGAGCACCGTCGGTGTGATGTGCGCTCAGGTCTTCGGGATCCAAGGAGGTCCGAGACAACAGGAGATTGCGCTCGCGCACGCGCGTACCCTTGGCGTCGCGATGCAGCTCACGAACATTCTCCGCGATGTCGGGGAAGACGCTCGCCTTGGGAGATGTTACCTGCCTTCAGACGAGCTCGCTCGCTTCTCACTCAGCCGCGAAGAAGTCCTTGGCAATCCCGAAGTTGCGCGGGATCCGAGGTGGCATCGGCTGATGACATTCGAGATCGCTCGCGCGCGAACGCTGTACGATCGGGCACTTCCGGGCATCTCGATGTTGTCTGAGGATTCGCAGCGATGCGCAGCCGCCTGTGCAATCGGCTACTCCGCGATCCTCGACGCGCTCGAGCACATCCGCTACGACTCCGTTTCGTCCCGCGCGTCTGTCGGAAATCTCGCACGACTCGGGATTCTCTGGGACGCATGGCGCTTCAAGGGGCGAGCCAGAGCGACAGCCTGACCCGAGATTGAAGATCGTCGTCATCGGCAGCGGATTTGGAGGACTCTCCGCTGCGATTCGCCTGCGCGCGCAGGGTCATGATGTCACGATCGTCGAGAAGCTGGCCGATGCCGGAGGGCGGGCACGCGTGTTCCGTCAGGACGGCTTCGTTTTCGACGCAGGCCCGACGATAATAACCGCTCCGTTTCTGATCTCGGATCTGTTCGCCGCTGCGGGCAGGCGCGTCGAGGACTACGTCGAGCTTGTTCCTTTGGATCCGTATTACCGCATCCGGTTCGAGGACGGCACTGTCTTTACTTACAACGGCGACCGCGATGCAATTCTCGACCAGATCCGGGCGATCAATCCACCGGACGTCGATGGTTATCTCCGCTTCGTTGCCAACGCTGAAGATATTTTCAGCGCCGGCTTCGCTCTCATCGACAAGCCGTTCGATCGCTTCACCGATATGGCGCGAGTTCTTCCGGATCTCGCGCGGTTGCGGGCAGATAGATCAGTCGCGGATTTCGTGAACAGGCACATCGAGGATCCACGGCTCCGCCAGGTCTTCAGCTTTCATCCGCTGCTGGTCGGCGGCAATCCATTTCAGACGACGTCGATCTATGCGCTGATTCACACGCTCGAGCAGAAATGGGGAGTGTGGTTCGCGAAAGGTGGAACCGGCGCGCTGGTCGCAGCGATGATCAAGCTCTTTGAGGACATCGGTGGCTATGTGCGATACTCTTCGGAGGTCGAGGCAATAGCCATCGACGCATCGGGACGCGCACGCGGCATCGCTCTGGCCGGCGGAAGCTCGATATCTGTCGATGCAGTAGTTGCGAATTCCGAGGTCGCGCGCACCTACATGGACCTCGTTCCTGCACGCAATCGCAAGCGCAACACGGACGCGCGACTCGAGAGTATGCAGTACTCGATGTCACTGTTCGTGCTCTACTTCGGAACAAGCCGGCGCTATGACGACATTGCCCATCACGAGATCCTGATGGGCCCGCGCTATCGCGAGCTGCTGGAGGACGTATTCAAGCGAAAGATTCTCGCGCGCGATTTTTCCCTGTATCTGCACCGTCCCACTGCGACTGATGAGTCCCTCGCGCCGGCTGGTTCTGACTCCTGGTACGTCTTATCTCCCGTTCCGCATCTCGGTGGGAAAGTGGATTGGAGCGAAGCAGCGGAGCCGTATCGAAACGCGATCGTGTCGTATCTCGACGACCGTTATCTGCCTGGACTTTCGGGTAACATCGTCACAGAGCGGCAGATCGACCCCCGATATTTCCGGGACACGCTCAACTCCCATCTTGGAAGTGCGTTCTCGGTCGAGCCGATCCTGACCCAGTCGGCCTGGTTTCGTCCCCACAACCGAAGCGAGGACGTGCCCAACCTCTATTTCGTTGGAGCGGGCACTCATCCCGGTGCCGGCATTCCAGGAGTTCTCAGTTCCGGGAAGATCGTGGCCGACATGATCGGGAAAGCGTGATCGGTCGGCCGGACCCTTCTTCTATAAAGTATGACGAGCATGGCAGGTGACTTGTGACTGGTGTCGGGTGACTCGGTCCGGATCAAAAAAAAACGGGTCACGGGTCACCAGCCCTAAGTCACCAGTCACCAGCCGAAACGGGGTCTTCCCCCCTGTTATATTTGACGTATGAACATCGAGATAACGAGCCAGGAAGGGACCGGCGTGGACAGGCACGTTCAGGTGTCTGTCCCAGTCGAGTCCGTGAAGGATGCTGAAGACAAGGCGGCCCGCCGTTATGCCTCATCCGTGAGGCTGCCCGGGTTCCGCCCGGGAAAGGCCCCAGCCCGGATGGTCCGCAAGAAGTTCGCGGATGCAATCCGTCAGGAAGCCCTCGAGGCCATCGTCCGCGACGCCTATAAGGAAGTAGTCGAAAAGCAGGATCTGAAAGTCGCGTCACAGCCTCATGTGCACGACCTGAAGTTCGAGGAAGGAAAGCCGCTCACCTTCGAGATTCATTTCGAGCTGCGCCCGACTGTCGACCTCGCACGCACGTCCGGTTTCCGCGTAACGCGCCGAAATGAAGTCGTTACGGATGAGCACGTCCGCGACCAGATCGAGGCGATCCGCGACCAGCGCGCCGCCTGGGCTCCGGTCGAAGGAAAGCCCCTCCCCGGTGACATGGTCAACGTGGAGATCTCGACCGGCGCCGTGACCGAGTCTGGTGATGTCCGTTCGTACCCGATCGTTCTTGGCACCGGGCAGGCGATCCCGGGAATCGAGGAGCTGATCATGGAGGTGGCGCCCGGCGAGACTGTCGAGCGCCCTGTCAAATGGCCGGATGACTTCCCCGACGAAACGCAGCGCGGGCTAACGAAAACTGTCAAGATTCGTCTTCAGGATGTCAAGCGAAAATCCGCGCCTGACCTGGATGACGCATTCGCCCGCGAGGTCGGGGATTTCGACTCTCTTGAAGCGCTGACCACGGCCGTCAAAACCGACCTGGCCGAGCATTCAAAGAGAGACGCAGATGCCGAAGTCAGGCAGAAACTGATCGACGAGATCATTGGCGCTAATCCGTTCGAAGTTCCCAAGAGCTGGGTGCAGCAGTTCGCCCAGAACTACGCCGAGGCGTATAAGATCCCCGAAGACGAGCAAGAGCGTTTTTCAACTGAATTCAAGTCGATGGCAGAGCGTCAGATTCGCCGCGATCTCGTCATCGAGACCATCGCTGAACGCGAAAAGCTCGAAGCGACCGAGAAGGACATCGATGACCGCATTACTGAACAGGCGGAGAAGCGCGGGGTAAATCCAGGACAGCTGTACGCGCAGATGGAAAAGAACGGACGCATCAAGGAAATCGAACGAAGCCTTACCGAAGACAAGGTTTTCCAGTGGTTGCTGGAAAAGAACGAAGTACAAACCGAGAGCTGAGACCCTAGACAATGCCGACTCTGTACACCCCCTATGTGATCGAGCGCTCGAGCCGCGGCGAGAGGACCTACGACGTCTTCTCCAGGCTGCTCATGGATCGCATCATCTTCCTTGGCACGCCGATAAATGATGACGTGGCCAATGTTGTGATTGCGCAGCTTCTCTTCCTCGAAGCAGATAATCCAGAGCGCGACATTCACATCTATATCAACTCACCCGGTGGCAGCGTCTCTGCCGGAATGGCGATCTATGACACGATGCAGTTCCTGAAGTCGCCGGTGAACACCAACTGCATGGGCCTCGCGGCCAGCATGGGATCCTTCCTGCTCGCCGCCGGACGTCCAGGCAAGCGTTCCGCACTGCCGCACAGCCGGATCATGATCCACCAGCCGAGCGGTGGAACACAGGGCACGGCGTCGGATATCGAGATTCAGGCGAGGGAGATTCTGTACCTTCGCGGCAAGATGAACGAGCTCATGGCAAAGCACACCGGCCGTCCAGTCGAGCAGATCGAGCGCGATATGGATCGCGACCGTTTCATGTCGGCAGACGAGGCTAAAGCCTACGGAATCATCGACAACGTGATCTCGTACCGCGGTCAGATGGAGGAAGCGCTGGCCAAGAAGTAGCAAGCCTGATTTATGCTTGACCGTTCCCGTAACGACTGTTAGTTGTTCAGAAGCGCTTTTGCGTCTCTTGTCACCCCCTAGCCTATGTCGCAGGACAAACACCTCCGCTGCTCTTTCTGCGGTAAATCGAAGGACTCGGTTCGGAAATTCATCTCCGGACCATCCGTTTACATCTGCAACGAGTGCATTGCCCTGTGCAATGAGATTCTCGCTGAGGATGAAGAGCGGGAGGTTTCTGAGGCGATCACGCAGGTTCCATCGCCCCAGGAGATCAAGGACGTCCTCGACCAGTACGTAATCGGGCAGGAGCAGGCCAAGAAGGCGCTATCTGTCTCAGTCTACAACCATTACAAGAGAATCAACTCGACGTCCCTCAAGGACGACGATGTCGAGCTGGACAAGTCCAACATCCTGCTCATCGGTCCGACGGGCGTCGGCAAGACACTGCTCGCCCGCACGCTGGCCCGCATTCTCGACGTGCCGTTTACCATCGCCGACGCGACCACTCTCACCGAGGCCGGTTACGTTGGCGAGGACGTAGAGAACATCCTGGTGCGCCTTCTTCAGGCCGGTGATTTCAACATCGCCGAATGCGAGCGCGGCATCGTCTACATCGACGAGATCGACAAGATCGCGCGCAAGTCCGAGAACCCGAGCATTACCCGCGACGTTTCCGGCGAAGGCGTGCAACAGGCGCTCCTCAAGATCATCGAAGGAACCGTCGCATCAGTGCCGCCCCAGGGCGGACGGAAGCATCCGCAACAGGAGTACATCCAGCTCAACACGAAGGACATTCTCTTCATCTGCGGTGGAGCATTCGACGGACTCGAGAAGATCATCGAGGCTCGCACTGGCCGCCGGCAGATCGGGTTCAACAACCTGACCGGCAACAAGAAGGACCAGGCGGCGGCCGTAACACAGATTTTCGCCGAGGTCGAGCCGGACGATCTGCTTCGCTACGGAATGATTCCGGAGCTCGTGGGACGTCTTCCGGTAACTGTGGCGCTCGAGGCGCTGGATGAGAAGTCGCTCGTCCGCATCCTCAAGGAGCCAAAGAACGCGCTCACCAAACAGTACGCCAAGCTGTTCGGTCTTGAAGATGTGAAGATCACCTTCGACGAAGGCGCTCTCGCAGCGATCGCGAATAAAGCGCTCAAGCGCGGAACCGGTGCCCGCGGACTTCGCGCGATTCTCGAAGAAGTGCTCATGGAGGTCATGTTCGATCTCCCGAGCCGCGAGGACGTCGTCGAGGTGAAGGTCACCGAATCCTGCATCACCAACGGCACGCAGCCGCTGCTCGAGATCTCGCCGCTGCGACGCAAGAAAGAAGCTTAGGACCGCTACGCGCTGCCCGGTATCCGCTGCCCGCTACGCGCTAACCGCTGCCCGTTGCTTTCAGCTGAGAGCAACGGGCTGTTCTGTTTGCAGGACACCAGGCAGCGGGCAGCGGATAAATGAAACCAGGTAACTCTCTTTTGACTCAAGAATTCTCTCGCGATGGCGAAAAAGTGCAGGCGGAAGCCCGCATTCCCGTTCTGCCGCTGCGCGACGTCGTCATCTTTCCATACGTTGTAATTCCTCTGCTTGTTGGACGGCAGCCGTCCCTCGCCGCGATCGATGCTTCGGTCGAAACCGACAAGCTCATTCTTCTCGTCGCCCAGAAAGACGGCGAGACACAGGAACCCGGCGCCGCGGACCTGCATCGCACCGGCGTGCTCGGACGCGTCCTGCAAGTCGCGCGACTCCCCAACGGAAGCACTCGCGTACTCGTCGAAGGCTTTGCACGCGCACGCGTGACACGATACGTGTCGGGCGGACCATTCATGCGAGCCGTCACCGCTCCGCTCGAATGGACTGAAGCCGGCGAAGAGACTGAAACCCGCGCGCTCGCAAACCGCGTCGTATCTCTCTTCGAAGAGTATGTCGCACTGCATCGCCGTATTCCGGCCGAAGTAGTCGGCCTCATTCAGGCAACTGAGTCCGAAGAGCGGCAGGCGTGGGGCGTTGCCGCACACATGGCTGTGAAGTTCGACCAGCGGCAGAAGCTGCTCGAGACCCGCACCATGAAGGACTTGCTCGAATCACTTTCGCGAATGATCGGAAGCGAGAGCGAGCTGCTGCGACTCGAGAGAAAAATCGATGACGACGTGCGCGGTGCGCTTTTCCAGAATCAGCGCGAGTTCTACCTCCAGGAACAGCTCCGCGCGATTCACAAGGAGCTGGGCGAAGAGGACGGCGACGATTTCGGCGACCTCGAATCGCTCGTCAACAAGAAAGCGCTTCCAGAGCAGGTGAAGACGCGCGTGTTCCGTGAGCTCAGGAAGCTGCGGCGCATGTCGCCGATGTCACCCGAGTTCACGGTGTCGCGAAACTTCGTTGACTGGATCATCGCGCTTCCGTGGGAAGAGAAAAGCGACGAAGTGCTCGACGTCGCACACGCGCGACGCATTCTCGACGAGGATCATTACGGCCTGGAAGAAGTGAAGGAGAGGATTCTCGACTTCATCGCTGTCCTCGCACTCGTTGGAAGAATGAACGGCCAGATTCTCTGCCTCGTCGGACCTCCCGGCGTCGGCAAGACATCGCTGGGCCGCTCGATCGCTCGCGCGCTCGGAAGAAAGTTCATTCGCATGGCCCTGGGAGGCGTGCGGGATGAGGCCGAGATCCGCGGTCATCGACGCACGTACATCGGATCGATGCCCGGCCGGATCATTCAGGCAATGCGACGCGCTGAAGTTGTGAATCCCGTCATTCTGCTCGACGAAGTGGACAAGCTGGGACAGGACTATCGTGGCGATCCGGCCTCGGCACTTCTCGAAGTTCTCGATCCGGAACAGAACACCACGTTCAACGACAATTATCTGGAAGTCGATTACGATCTCTCGCAGGTCTTGTTCATCACGACGGCGAACAGTCTGAGCGGGATTCCGGAACCACTCCGCGACAGGATGGAGATCATTCGCCTCGCCGGATATCTCGATCACGAGAAGATGGCGATCGCGCGGCAGTATCTGCTACCGCGACAGCTCGAAGCGAATGGAATCGAGCCCGGGAACGTGACGGTCGATCCTGATGTGCTTCCGGCGATCATGCGCGGTTACACGCGTGAGGCCGGCGTGCGCGAGATGGAGCGTCGTCTTGCGAGGCTCGCGAGAAAACTCGCGCGGAGGCATGCAGAGCAGCTCGTGAAGTCACCGAAGCAGCACGTCACCGCGGCGGATCTTCAGGAGCTGCTTGGAACCCCGCCGTTCGATCCGGACGACACATCGCTCGAGGACAAGGTGGGCGTTGCGTCGGGTCTCGCGTACACGAGCGTCGGTGGCGAAGTGCTCGAGATCGAAGTGAGCGTCGTAAAGGGTCGCGGAAAAGTTCAGCTCACCGGCACGCTCGGCGACGTAATGAAGGAATCAGCGAGTGCTGCGCTCAGTTACGCGCGCACGAGATCGAAAGAGCTTGGGCTCGATCCAGATTTTTACCGCAATCGTGACATTCACATCCACATGCCTGCGGGTGCGACGCCGAAAGACGGACCGTCGGCGGGAATCGCAATCGCAACCGGCGTGATCAGCGCGCTGACCGGCGTTCCCGTACGCGGTGACGTCGCAATGACTGGCGAGATAACCCTGCGCGGACGCGTGCTGCCGATCGGCGGGCTGAAGGAAAAGGCTGTAGCTGCCCATCGCAACAAGGTTTCGGACGTGATCATTCCGCAGGGTAACGCGCGTGATCTCGACGAGCTTCCAGAGGAGGTTCGCGCTGACGTTCGCTTTCATCCGGTAAAGACGATGGACGAGGTGCTGGCGATCGCAATGCGCGGTGACTCGCTCAGAAAGGCGGCCGAGCGTCGCGAGGCGAGGATTTCGCGACGGACGACTCGCGGTGGTGGGGACGGCCTTCAGGACAGCGTCACGGCCCACTGATGTCCGAGCCGGGATCTGACCCGCTCGTCATTCGAAGTCTGGAGTTCCTCGGTGGCATGGCGTCCGCGTCGGGGTGGAGGCCTGCCACCGAGCTTCCTGAAATCGCGTTTGCCGGCCGGTCGAACGTTGGGAAATCTTCCCTGCTCAACCGGCTCGTTCGACGCAAGGCGTTCGCGCGAGTAAGCCGCACACCGGGACGCACACGCGAGATCAATTTCTTCAAGGTCAACGAGCAATTTATCCTGACCGATCTTCCGGGTTACGGGTACGCCCGGATCTCGAAGGAGAAAAAAGCGGACTGGAAGCCGCTTATCGAGGGGTACCTTCGCCTGACTCCGGCACTGGCCGGAGTGATACAGCTTCTGGACATAAGGCGCGAGCCGAGTGAAGATGATGTGGCTATGCTCGATTATCTGGCGGAGCTTGAAATACCAACCGTGGTCGTGCTGACGAAGATCGACAAGATCGGTCGTCTCGCGGTTGACGAGCGCGCGCGAGAGATTACGGAAAGCCTGTCGTTATCGAGAGACCAGACTATTCCGTTCAGCGCGACGACGGGCGAGGGTCGCGATGAGCTGGCTGAAGCGGTGGCTGGCCTGCTCGACCCGCCCAGAGACACCAAACCGTCCGAGCGATGAGACACTGGGTCGCGGGCGTCGCGTTGGTTTGCGTAGCTGCTGCCTGTTCCCCACCGTCCGGAAGCGGGACCGTCCCGATCGCGCCCGTGGCGGAGGACAGCGCTGCCCATGTTGCGATTCCGGCGGGCTTCGGATCCCTTCGGCAGGATGACATCGCGATACGTCTCGAGCCTCAGGGCTTGATCGTCCGCGCAATTCCGCTGGACGAGAGTGTGATTCGTCTTCTCACGCCAGATTCGTATAGGGCGCTGAGGGATCTCCAGGAAAGCAATCGAAGAACGATCGAGGGAATCGCGCGCCGGTCAGGTGGGAGGTCGCCCGATCTCTGGTATGTCTCGTTCTACGGCCTCGAGGAGAATGCGCGATTCAGTCCGATGGACCTGGTGATCACGAGTGGCGGGCAGGACTTCAGGCCGCTCGATGTGATTCCGTTGAGCACCGGATTCGGCGAGCAGCG